>JAJTEO010000095.1 GCA_021300395.1 Fluviicola sp.
ACCATGACCACCTGTTCCAACGAATGTATTGACATAAGTTGTACTAATAATTGATTTTGGAATTTCATCTTTTGGTGGCGCAACTTGAGTATCAGTATTTATATATTTTTTACGCGTATCTTGAGAATCTTTTAATTTGTTGACACTTTTATCTTGTGAAAACGTGATTAAATGACTGAATATTAGGGTGAATAATGCTAAAACGTTTTTCATTTATATGATTTAACGATAAATTAATTTAATATTTTCCAGAACATTGAAGCCGCTGAACCTAAAACTGCAGCATTTTTACCATGTAAACTTGAAATTCTAATCTCAATTTTATCCTGATAAATTTTCAATGCATTTTGTTCAAAATGATATTTTACTTTGTTTGCAAAATCTGGGCCACTTTGGGCAATTCCACCAAATAATATATATGCTTTGGGATTTGAAAAACAAGAAAAATCTGCAAGGGCAGAACCTAAGGTTTCTGCTGTGAAATCGATTATTTCATTTGCAAATAAATCTCCTTTTTCAGCTTCTTGAAAAACATCTTTTGCTGTTGGGTGATCAATTTTAAATAAAGATGAATTTGATTTGTTGTCAGATGGTAGTTCATTAATACTTCTAACAACTCCAGTCGAAGAAGCATATGTTTCTAAACAACCTTTTCTTCCGCATCCACATGTTCGACCATCTTTTATAATTCGAATATGACCATATTCACCCGCAAAACCATCTTGACCATAAACTAATTGACCATCAATAATAACTCCGCTGCCAACACCCGTTCCAAGTGTAATTGTGACAAAATGTTTTAAATCTTTTGCGTTTCCAAAAAGCATTTCTCCAATTGCAGCAGCATTTGCATCATTTGTTAAAATAGCTGGTTTATGAAATTTATCCGTAAAAATTCGAGCCAAAGGGACAATTCCTTTCCATTTTAAATTTGGTGCATATTCAATATTACCAGTAAAATGATTACCATTTGGAGCTCCAATACCAATACCAATGATTGAATCTAATAGATTTTCACTTGATAAATCGCTATATATTTTGTTTACTAAATCTTCTGGTAATTCGAACTGTGAAGTAGGTAAACTCTTTTCAATGATAACATTTCCGGTTTTGTCAACCAATCCGTAAACAGAGTTTGTGCCTCCTATATCAATCCCAAGTGCGTAATGTTCAGACATTTAAAATAAGTTATTGCGAGAAATTCCATTCATTCATGAAGTTTTTTAAAAATAATTCTAAAAATTCATGTCGTTCATTTCCTATGTTAATTGCGGTTCTAGTATTCAATTTACTTCTTAAAAGTAGTAATTTTTCATGAAAGTGATTGATAGTATGACTTTTTGCATTTTTATATGCATCAAAACTATCATGTAAAATTGGTGGAATCGATGGATCGTAAAGTGGTCTTTCTTTGTTTCCTCCATATGCAAATGCTCTTGCAATTCCGATTGCTCCTATGGCATCCAATCGATCTGCATCTTGTACTATTTTAGCTTCAATTGAGCTAGTTAAATGTTCAACGTTAGCACCTTTAAAAGAAACTTGATTAATGATTTCTCGAACTTTTTCAGCTTTTATTGATGAGTAATTTAAATTAATTAACTTTTCAAAAGCTATATCACCACCTAAAGTTGCTGATCCTCCATTGAATTTATGGTCAGAAACATCATGTAAAAGTGCCGATAATTCAATAATTTCAAGATCTCCACCTTCTGTTTTTTGTAGAAAAGCAGCCATGTTGTATACTCGTTCTATATGAAACCAATCATGGCCTGTTGATTCATTTTCAAATTGTTTTTGAATCATTGACTTTATTTGTGATACAATTTCTGTTGAATTCATCTTATTTAATCAATTTAAACATTTCAATCTTACCATTTTTTGAAGTCAAATAAAGGTTTTCATTATCAGAAGTCATAGCGAAAAAGGATTTTTTAGAAATTGAAAACCAAGTTTTTCCATAATCAAGTGAATAATCTAATCCATTTGTTCCACATGTATAAAATACACCTTGTTTAAAATGAACAGCTGAACGATAACCATTTGGAGAAATAGTTGATATTTCCCAAGTTTTACCACCATCTTTCGTGTAGAATGCATTTTTCATTTTATTATTTGGTTGAGTATAATTACCACCAACTACAACACCTGTTAAATCATCTTTAAAACAAACTGAAAATGCACCTATTCCTTCTCCTTGTTCAAAAGGTAATAATTTTGAACTCCATGTTTTACCTTTATTATTTGATTTAAAATAACGGCTTTGACTACCTCCTGATACAAAAATAAATGTTGAATCATTTAAAACTTGAACATTTGTTCCACTTGCTGAAAATCCAGCTTCACCTTCCAAAGCAGCAATATTTCCAACACATCTTTCCCATTTATTATTTTCATATTTATAAAGTGAGAATATGCTTTGAATCGGATCGCCCATCATAAATGCAATATTATTTGATACATCAATACCGTTTAAAAATACACTATCCCAACATTGATGTTTTTCAATTTCTAAAGTTTTGTTTTTTACGTGAACGGCTAAACCAGTAGTTCCACTTTGAATAGCAACGATTTCATCATTTATAATTTGAATATCTCTTAATTCTTGAATTTTTTCACTTTTTGATTCGTAACTGATTTTTTCTTTTGTACTTAAATTGTAAGAATATATTTTTCCATTAGAATTTGCTGTATAAAGAATATTTTTCTTAATTAATATACCTATTGCATAGCAACTATCTGAAGTATAGTCAATAATTTCACTTTTAATTGAATTCAATTCACTTGATGATTTTAAAATCTTACAAGAAGTTAAAATTGAAATAAAAATAATTGGGAACAGAAATTTCATCTCTTTAGTTTATCGTTTTGTATTTAAGCTCAAACTTTAATCTTTGTTCAGTTTTTAAATTTTCTAAATCATTAGGTATATCTCGTTTCCATCTTTTATGAGACCAAATCCAAAATTCTGGTTTGTCATTTATAGTATTTTCTAATAAATGCGCATGAGCTTCTGTAATTTCGCCCCAGTTCATTGTTTTAGGATCAGAAGAAATCAAATTAAGTTCCATTTGATAATAGCCTCTTTTAACTTTAACCATTTTAAAGAAAACAACTGCAAAATTATATTCATGAGCCATTTGTTCTGCTCCAAACAAAACGGCAGTTTTTTGATTTAAAAAATTCATCCAATAACTTTTTCTTGAATCACCAGGAGATTGATCGCTTAAAGTTAAAATCGCAATGGGATTGTTTTTTTCGTTAGCGATGGCTTCTTTAAAATTTTTGGCATGAATTACTTTCATACCGAAACGAGATCTTCTTTCGTTTATTTTCTTGTCCCAAAATTTACTCGTTAACGGCATCCCAATTCCCATTGCTTGATGCTTGAACAATGAGTTTTGAGTCGTAATCAACCATTCCCAATTGTTATAATGTCCAGAAACTAAAAGCACACTTTTGTTTTGATCATATAATTGATTCATGACCTCAGGATTCTTAACAATTAATCTTTTTGATAACTCTCTCTGAGAAATAGTCAAATTTTTAATTCCTTCAGCTAGAATATCAGTAAAATGACGGTAAAATTTACGTTCAATTTTTTTTATTTCAGCTAGAGATTTATCAGGAAAAGAGCGTTCCAAATTTTGTCTAACAACTTTTCTACGATAAGGGATGAATAATATTAGGACTAAAAATAAAAAATCAGTTAAAAGATAGATTAATCTTAATGGTAAATAGGAGAGAGGAATAACAAAAATATAGTATGCTAATTTTGAAATCATGCGTTCAATTTTCTTTTAAGACTTTAAAGTTAATTGATTTTTTTGTCAATAAATTAAAATTAGAGTAGTATTAAATCATCTTTGTCTTATGTATCCTGGATCTGTTGGTTTCAAATCAAATATCCAAGTGTAATAACCGATAAAATGAGAGTCATAAAAACCATGACGTTTGTAATATTTTTCAGGAATAAAAATGTGATTACTTTTTGGTAAACCATTAGTTCTTTTTTGAGGGGCTATTCCATCTAGCATACAAGGAGCTGTGTATTTATATTTATTATGGTCACAACCGTATTGATAAACTTGAGTCCAGTCTGAAATATTTACAGCTCCGCTTTCTGGATTTTCTGGAGAAATAATGTAAAATTCACCTAAATTGATGTTTCCTTTTAATTCATCAATAATACCTAGAGCATAGGCATATCCCATACTATGAGCGATAACATTTATGGTGTCATTTTTAGATTTATTTGGAATCTCATTTAACATTTGTAGTAAGTTTTTACCTGCAATTCTTCCATTTTCACGACGGGTATTAAATCCCTTTTTGTTAGGTTTCTTAGGTAGTAAGTCTAATGTTTTATCAGATTTAAACCATGAGAAAAATGAATCATTATTTTTTACCGTTTTACACGAGTGTTTATGTCTGTTTGGACAACGCTCAGGGTAGATTGTAGAAGTAGAAGTGAAGTCAATTAAACTTCTATAATTAGACGTTTCTACCGAAAAATGACCATCTGCATAGTAACTTTCAGTTGGATTGATTCGTCTTTGAAAAATCAGATCAATTTCTTTCCAAGGTCTCCAATAATCGTAACGGTCAAATAAATAAATTAAATTATTTGAATTAGGAAATTCCAATCCATTTTTCTGAATGTCAGCAAATGATTCTTCAAATGTCCTACCAATAGATGAGGGACGATAACCGTTTACAAATAATAATACTCTTTTTGAAGGATCTTCATTTATGGTTAATTTATCGGTAATGTCAGTACCATTGTGATTAAAAACGCGTTGATTTAGGATTTCATTTTGATCGCCATAATAGTTAAAAACCATGTAATGACTTTCTACTTTTTCATTGAATTTTTGTAATGGAACGGAAAGAATTCTTGAATCAAATTGAAATTTACATTTAGTCCATTTTTCATTTTCATCTTTTTTAAGAGAAAAATACAATACATTTCCTTTTGTCCTCATGTACCATTTGTGGTCTCGTTTTAATAGAATCTCAGATTTTAACGCCGTTTCATCTTCTCTCTTTATACCTTTTTTTTCAATAATATCTTGTATGGCTTCTTTGTAAGTGTCATCCTGTAAATCTTCTAAATATCCGGAAGTAATTTTATGTTTAACAATTTGATTTTGAATGTAAATAAATCCTGAAGTATAAATAATTACATTAAGTATTAATAGACCCAGAAAAAGGAACTTAGTAATCAGTTTTGGACGCTTAAATAGAATGTGAATTTTTCGTTTCCATTTTCTTCTAAAATAAAGTGTAATGAGTACTAAAATTGAAAAAAATATAAAATGAAACCAACAGATAAAGTATTTACCGATTGAAAATAAAGGTTTTAATAAGGTGTCTTTAATGTTTAAATGATAAGAAAGATAATTCTTTTTAAATGGTCTTTTTATAGTACTCAATAAATTGTCATCTCGAAGAATAATGTTTCCTTTTAAATCCTCTTGCCATGAATAATAAGCCACTCGACCATTAATTGTTTTTACATCTTCTTCAGCATCGTAAAACAAATAACTATCACAACTACTTCTAATTAATTCCCATTGAAAATAGGTTAATTTCGAACCATAAGTAGTATCCATTAAATTTTCAGTACTTCCTTTTGGAGGACCGTCATTTACCCATGAATCTTGTAATGAACCTAGACCAAATCCTAAAGTCCGAGCAATATCTTGATATATGAAAGGAGATGTTTCAGATACAAATCCAAAAGCTTTATTTCTAGCCATGTATCCATGTAAATCTTTATTGTTAAATCCCGGAATTATGAAAATATAGTAAGCATTTTTATTTGTATTTGGATGACGATCAAAATAAATGTCTCTCAAATCTCTCATTTGATGTGTAAATTGATCGTTATTTACATCTGGATTGACAAAAAGTGACGTGTCATTAAAATCTTTTGATGAAAAAGATGGACTAAATTTTACATCAAAACGAATATTAACTTGTTTATAAACAGAGTTTAAACGATTTGTAATACTGTCTTTATTTAGTTTAATAGAAGTTAGAGGTACAATAAAGACAGTCTGCCTATTCTCACTAAAATAATGAATATTTAATTGACTAATCTTTGTTTTTTTTAAATAAGCAGCTAACTGAAAATCAGTTGGTTTGTGCTGAATATTTAAAATAATAGTTGAATCGTTTAGTTTATATTTGAAAAGTTTATTAACGGTGTTTTCAATATAGAAGTTTAAACTATTGTTATTGAGATTTTTTGGAACAATAATTTTTAGTTTGAATGATTCATTTGGTTTTATAGCCAAATGAGAGGTGAAAAATGCAGTATTTTTTTCCTTATAAAAAGATTGCCATTCTTTCTCTTTTGATTCTGGATTATCCTCGCTTAAGTTGTTTGAACTAAGGCAAGAGTATTTCAAGCGAATAGGTGCTTTTTTAGGAGTTGAATTGTTTTGTGAAATAGCTGAAAAGCTGTTTAGAACAGAAATATAAATAAATAAACAAAGAAAAATGGCTTTTTTCATGAGTAGTTTTATTTATATTTTTTTCCCCATAATTTTTGGATATTCTCTTCGATTTCCTGTTCTTTTTTACTGCTTCCAGCTTTGAAAAAGTTAGTATTGCTTAGTTCAGAAGGTAGAAATTCTTGTTCAGCAAAATTACCTGGATAACTGTGAGAATATTTATATCCTTGACCATAACCTAGATCTTTCATCAATTTTGTTGGTGCGTTTCTCAATGATAATGGAACAGGAAGGTTACCTGATCGTTTCACTTCTTCTTGCGCTTGGTTTATAGCCATGTAAGATGCATTTCCTTTGGGAGAAGTAGCCAAGTAAATAGCACATTGCGAAAGAATTATTCGGGATTCTGGCCAACCAATAACATCAACTGCTTGGAAACAATTTGTAGCCATTAATAAAGCATTTGGATTTGCTAAACCAATATCTTCTGATGCTAATATAATTAATCGTCTAGCAATAAATTTTGGTTCTTCACCACCTTCAATCATTCTCGCTAACCAATAGACAGCA
>JAJTEO010000096.1 GCA_021300395.1 Fluviicola sp.
CTCCATTATTTAAAAATGTATCGAAATTTTGGAAATTATTATGTCCAACAACATCGTGACCTGCAATTTGTCCATCTTCAATTGGCATACCATCCAAAGTTGTTACAATACCAACCATGCTTTCCTGAATACGAACCATTTCAGTTATTGAAACTTGGAAAAGCATGGTATTGATACGATAAGAACCAGCCGTAATGTAACTTGTTTGACGTCCTTTTTGTCCACCGTTTACAATGAACTTCTCAGCATCTTGAAAATTATCGCTTTCCACTCGTTTACCTAAGATATTACCAGTTGGGATTTCAACTCCATCTTTTGCTAGAACCAGACCAATTTTTCCTTCAGGAATAACCGTAAAGTTTTCCATTGTAATTTCAAATTGCCAGATCCATTTCCAAAAATACAAACCAGGTGCTAACGTTTTAGATTGAAAACCTGCCTCTCCCATTGTGGCAATGATTCTACCATCAGGCAATTCTTTGTTTTCACCAAATAGAACAAATTTTTTGGTAACCAATCCAACTTTATCTTCAGGAACAATCACCATCCCGAAGAAGACTCTTAAAATAAACTTGTAAAACACAATGGACATAAGAATCAATAATATCCACCAGTAATTTTGCACTAAATGATTCATGATAAAATAAATTATAATTAAATAAAAATATAATTGAAGCTAAATCTTGTAAAGATGTAAAGCTACATTTCAGAAAGAAGGATTATCACAAACTTGGTGCGTAGAGAAGATTAAAATCGACAAATTCGTCAATTTAAGGTCAGAAGTTAAGGTTCTTTTCGAAGAAAGTTATTTCAATTAATAATCTGATTTGATTCAGGAAATGTGAACGATTTACATTTCGATTGAAGTCTTTAGCCACAATCATAAACTAACATAACAAAGATATTATTCTGTAAATACTGGAAGAATATTTAACAGATTTTAACTATCGAATGAGAGAAGATTAATGTCCTGCAACTTCTTCTTCTAAAACAACTCCTTGCTTTTTAAGTATTTGTGAAGATTTGTAAGCGTAAAAAATCAAATATAAAAAACAGATGATTCCAACATAAAAACTATAACGAATTCCGATTGATGAAATATCTACTAAAAGTCCTTGTGATAGAGAAATAATTCCACCACCCATAATCATCATGATTAAATATCCGGATCCTTTATTTGTTAAATCGCCTAATCCTGAAATTGCAAGTGTGAAAATACATGGCCATAAAGTGCTGCAGAATAATCCAACACTAATAAATGCATAAATACTTACCAAACCTTCTGTGTACATTCCAATTAATAAAGCCACTACACCTAATGCAGAAAATAACATTAATTGTTTAGCTGGATTGCCTTTACTCATTGATTCTGAAATAATTAAAACAATAATTACAAATGCGTAGTAATAGATATCAGTTAAATCTTGTTTTGTAATTGAATTAATCAAAACATAAACGCCAAATGCACCATAGGGCAAAACAAACTTTAGAATATTTTGAACAGATTTTTTACTAGAAAACACTCCAGATGCTGAAGTCCATCGACCTATCATTAAACTTGCCCAATACAAAGAAACAAATGGAGTAATTTTATTGGATTCCATTCCATAATGAACTTTCAAATATTCACCTAAATTTCCAGCTGTAGCTACTTCTACTCCAACATAAACGAATATTCCGATCATACCCAAATACAATTGAGGATAATCCCATAATTTTTTAGTAGAAACAGAAGTTTCCGTGTTTTTTACTTCAGAGGTAGTTGCTAAATGATTCGGAATATTTGAAAAATAAATCAAAGCAGCGACAACTAGAAATGCCAAACCTAAAATTAAATAAGGCATTTGAATACTACTAATATTCACAGAAACATCAGATGCTGAAGTCGTTCCAAAAATTGCTAATGCGATTAATACAGGCCCTATTGTCGTTCCAATATTATTTACCCCACCAGTCAAACTCAAACGTTGTGAACCTTTGGCAGGATCGCCTAAAGAAATAACCAATGGATTTGCAGCCGTTTGTTGTAATGAAAATCCTAAACCAACTACGAATAAACCTGAAATCATGATTGGAAATGATTCTAAATTAGATGCCGGAATAAACAAAAGTGTTCCAAGGGCAGATATAATTAATCCTAAAGCGATTCCTTTTTTATAACCCAATTTCAATAATATATCTTTTTTTAACCAATAAGAAATTAAAACATATAAGATTGAACCAACGGTATAAGCAACATAAAAAGCGAATGAAATCATTTGTGATTGCCATTGTTTTAAATGCAATTCTTGTTTAAATACAGGAATTAATATATCGTTCGAAGCAGCTACGAAACCCCAAAAGAAGAAAACGGTTGTTAAGGTAATTAAGGCTGTATAATTCGTTTTAATTGTATCGTTAATTGACATAAATATATTTTAAAGTGATCAAAATAAGCAATTTTTTAACGTTTTAACAACTTATATTTGAATTATCGTCGATGAAAACAGGATTAACTCTTTAATTTTCTAAAAAGCTGAACATAAAAAATTATATTTGCTTTGAATAATAGAAATATGGAATTTAGAAAACTTTCGATACTTATACCGGCTTATAATGAAGGAGCAACAATTCATTTAATTTTAAATCGAATTAAAGAGGTGAACTTGGACAATGGGATTGAAAAAGAAATCATTATTGTAAATGATTGCTCAAAAGATGATACTGTTCAAAAAGTAGAAAAATACATTTCTGAAAATCAAGAATTAAATATCCAACTCTTTTCTCAACCTGTAAATATGGGAAAAGGAGCTGCAATCAATAGAGCAATTAAAGAAGCAACTGGCGAATATATTATTATTCAAGATGCAGACTTAGAATATGATCCTGAAGAATATAACATTTTACTAAAAGCTGTATTTAAAGATAATGCTGATGTAGTTTATGGTTCACGATTTATGGGGCATCAGCCACATCGTATTTTATTTTACTGGCATTCTATCGGAAATAAATTTTTAACACGTCTTTCAAATATGATGACGAATTTGAATTTAACAGATATGGAAACATGCTATAAATTAATTCGTTCTTCGATTGCAAAAAATATTGAAATTACAGAGAAAAGATTTGGTATAGAACCTGAATTAACTGCAAAAATATCTCGTATCCCAAAAGTTAAAATCTACGAAGTTGGTATTTCCTATTATGGTAGAACATACGAAGAAGGAAAGAAAATTGGTTGGAAAGATGGTTTTAGAGCAATTTACTGTATTATAAAATATCGTTTTGTAAAATAAAATGGTTTTTTCAAGTACGATATTCTTAATCTATTTTTTACCAATTGTACTTGTAATCAATGTCATATTACCAAAATATTTGAAAAACTATTGGCTCTTAGTTGCCAGTTTGATTTTCTATTCTTGGGGAGAACCATCCTTTTTCTTTGTCTTAATTACTTGCTCTGTAATCAATTTTTTTGCAGTACAAAAGATGAATCTACTGGCTGATTTAAAACGTAAAGTTCTTTTCAGTTCTTTAATTATCTTCAATCTCGCATTCTTAGTTTATTTTAAATATTCCAATTTTTTCATCGAAAGTATCAATGAAGGTTTAGCATTTTTGGGAAATGATTTAATAAAATGGAATCACGTAATTCTTCCAATCGGAATATCCTTTTTCACCTTCCAATCACTTACTTACATCATTGATGTTTATCGAAAAGACACTCAGCCTCAAGTATATGTTCACAATTACATACTCTATAGTTTTTTATTCCCACACTTAATTGCCGGACCAATTGTAAAGTACAATTTCGTTTCAGATCAAATTAATAACCGCGATGAAACGGCTTTCAAATTCATTGCTGGATTTGTTCGATTCTCAATTGGACTTGGAAAAAAAGTATTGATTGCAAACGTAATCGGAGAATATTCTCGTCAATTATTGTATGAATCTAATTCTGTCGAATTAACATCAGGTACTGTTTGGCTGGGAATGTTAGCCTATACCTTCCAAATCTATTTTGATTTTTCTGGTTATTCTGACATGGCAATTGGACTTGGGAAAATGCTTGGATTTCATTTTCCCGAAAATTTCGATCGCCCTTATACTTCTTCTTCGATTTCAGAATTCTGGCGAAAATGGCATATCACGCTTGGAGATTTTATGAAAAACTACCTCTACATTCCGTTAGGTGGAAATAAAGTTTCCAATTGGAAAATCTATCGCAATTTATTAATTGTGTTTTTCCTAAGTGGCTTATGGCATGGAGATAATTGGACGTTTATAGCTTGGGGATTATTCCATGGTTTTTGGTTAATTATTGACCGCCTTTTTCTACTAAAAATCTTGAATAAAATTAAATTTCTGGCGATACCTTTCACTTTTTTAGTTGTGCTAAATGGATGGGTATTATTTCAAGCTCCTACAATAGAAAGTGCTTTAGAACAATATAAAATCATGTGGCAGTTTGATCACTTATCTCTTCCGTTAATTCAAAATCAAACCTATTTTAATTTACATATTTTATTCGCTTTTGCTATTTGCTTATTAGGATTAGTTCCTCTTATTCGCCGTTTTTCAAATACATTTATTACTGAACAACAAAAACCTATCTATCTTATTTCAACGTCCTTAATTGGTGGAATAATTTTCATTCTTTCAATGGCTGAAGTGATTGCAGGAAATTTTAATCCTTTCATTTATTTTAAATTTTAATGAACGGAGAAAATCAACATATCAAATTTGCGAAGGCTTTTAAAGTGATTATTTTAATTGTCTTAAGTATTCCATTGTGTTTTCAATTGTTGAATAAGTCTTTTTTTACACCTTTAAATGGCGTTCAAAATTCAAAAACTACTCAATTAAATGATTCATTTCAAGGTCAATTTAGTTTCATCGACAGAACGTTACAACAATACCTAGAAGCTAAAATCGAAGAAAATTTAATCGTTAAAAGTCCGCTGGTTCGTTTGAGAAATCAATATGAATATTCATTTTTCCAAAAGTTAAACGCCCAACAAATTTATCAATATTGTGATCAATTGTTTCGTTTTTATGATCCGACTTATAATGAAGCAAGTTTATTTCTAGGAAAAGAAAAAATTGAAGCAAAAATCAAGAAACTAACAGAAATTCAAGCTTATTTAGGATTAGAGCATCCGATTATTACATTGATCGCTCCATCTAAGACTTATTTTTACTCGGAATATTTACCCGAAATTCATAAATTTCAAACGGAATCCTCCAACTATAAAGCAATCAAAAAAGAATTGATAAAGAAGCATTTGTCTGTTATCGATTTCAATCAGTTGTTCCTTCAATTAAAAGATAAAACACAAGCGCCGTTGTTTGGTAAAAGTGGAATACATTGGACTTCCTATGGTGCTACGTTGGCTATGGATTCGTTAGTGACTTATTTAGAAAATAGAAAACAAGACCAATTTCAACACTCAAATTGGAAGTTAAATTCTACGTATGAATTTCTATACAATGATCAAGATTTAGGTCAATTATTAAATGTGTTGTATCCACCGAATGATTTAATGCTTCGTAATCCTATTTTCATTCAACCAAAACAACATAAAAGGAAAATAAAAGCTTTAATTATTTCAGATAGCTATTTCGATGTCATTTCAATAACAAAGCTAAGAAGCCAAATTTTTACTTCTGATTCTGATTATTTATATTATTTCAATACGAGAAAAGATCCAACCAATAACAATCAAAGCATTGATAAAAATGAATTACTTTCTAAAATGAAAGAATGTGATTGTATCCTACTTATGAACGATATCGTAAACATGGAAGATTTCGGTTGGGGATTTATTGAAACGGCTTTTGATCAAATAAAGAGCGAAACCAAAAAAGACATAAGAGGGCATAAAAGAAAATAGAAAAACCGAAACCCATTTTTGTCACAACAATATCTATATGTTAAAGGGTTTAAAACAGAAATAGCTCATCAAATAACCCCTCTTTTATGTCCTTAAATGCCTTAAAACTTGTCCCGTATTTTACATCGGGATGGTTCAAAAAAAAAGCCATCCATAAGGACAGCTTCTCTTCAAAATATTTAATTGCAAATGATTACAAAATCAACATTGCATCTCCATAAGAATAAAATCTATATTTTTCTTGAACAGCTTGTTTGTAAGCTTCAACCATTAAATCATGACCACAGAAAGATGAAATCATCATTAATAAAGTTGATAATGGCGTGTGGAAATTTGTCACCATACAATCAGCAATACTGAAATCGTATGGAGGGAAAATAAATTTATTAGTCCAACCATCATACGGATTCAACATTCCATCAGTAGATACAGAAGTTTCAATTGCTCTCATTGCTGTAGTTCCGATAGCACATACACGTTTTTTAGCTCTTTTAGCAGCATTTACTGTATCAGCACACTCTCTTGTGATTCTCATTTGCTCAGAATCCATTTTGTGTTTTGTTAAGTCTTCTACCTCAACAGAACGGAACGTACCTAAACCAATGTGTAATGTTACTTCAGCAAAGTTTACACCTTTTAATTCTAATCTTTTCAAAAGTTGTCTAGAGAAATGTAAACCAGCAGTTGGTGCAGCTACAGCTCCTTCTTCTTTTGCGAAAATTGTTTGGTATCTTTCTTCGTCTGTATCTTCAACTTTACGTTTGATATACTTTGGAATTGGAGTTTCTCCTAATTCAGTAATTTTAGCTTTAAATTCCTCGTAAGGACCATCAAATAAGAAACGTAATGTACGTCCTCTTGAAGTTGTATTATCAATTACCTCAGCAACTAATGAATCATCATCACCAAAGTATAATTTATTTCCAATACGAATTTTACGAGCAGGATCTACTAATACATCCCATAATAAACTTTCTCTGTTTAACTCACGTAACAAGAAAACTTCGATTTTAGCACCTGTTTTTTCTTTATTACCGTACATTCTTGCAGGAAACACTTTCGTATTATTACGAATCATCACATCTCCTTCATTGAAGTAGTTGATAATGTCTTTGAATAATCTGTGTTCAAAAAGTCTGCAAAGGTATAAAAAATTATGGAATAAAATTAGGCTAAATTCGTAATATCTGATTCCCTAATTTCTAAATCACTTATCTGGCTCAATGTGAATCAATACATTCGCTACTTGGGGAATTTCATCCATTAATGTTTTTTTCAAATCATGTGAAATGGTATGACCTTCTCTAACGCTTAAATCTCCGTCAACAATAGCATGTAAATCAACAAAATAAACCATTCCTGTTTTTCTGACAAAACATTTTTCTGTATCAATTACACCATCAACAGTTATAGAAATCGCTTTTATTTCATCTACCACATGATCATGACTGTGTTCGTCCATAATTTCACCCAAGGCTGGACGAAAAATCAAATAAGCATTATAAATAATAAATCCAGAAGCCAAAAGCGCAGCCCAATCGTCAGCAGACTCATAACCTTTCCCCATGTACAACGCGATGGAAATTCCGATAAAAGCCATTACAGAGGTGATTGCATCGCTTCTGTGGTGCCATGCATCTGCTTTTAAACTTGAACTATTGGTTTGTTTAGCTCTTTTGTTGACAATTTGGAAAAACGTTTCTTTAATGATAATAATTATTGCAAGAAAAATTAAAGTAAAGGGCTTTGGAGCATCATGAGGCTGTTGAATGTGAATGATACTTTCGTGTGCAATGATTACTGCAGCTGCAACTAAAAACCCAACCACAACAAAGGTAATTAAGGCCTCTGCTCTACCATGACCATACGGATGATTTTCATCAGCAGGTTTTGTTGAATATTTTAAACCAAATAAGACTAAAAAAGAAGAAAAAACATCTGTAGTAGATTCAATCGCATCAGCAATTAAAGCATAAGAATTTCCTAATACTCCAGCTAGACCTTTTCCTACAGCAAGCACAAAATTCCCAATAAGACTAATATAGGATGTGTTTACAGCTGTTTGTTTGTTATCTGAAGACATTGATTCGATTTTGAATCAAATTTACAAAAGAATAGCTATTAATAGTATTAATTAATTTTTAATTTCTCCTTTTGAAAACATTTTCCTAAAATCATTTGATCCACGTTTGCATGAGGACATATATCAATTATTTCATCCGCTAATACCATGAAAAAAACACTTCTTTTCCCTGCTAATTTCAGAATCGTCCCCTTTGTAATTTTTAATCGCAAATACGAATTTGTCGAATTATATAAAATGGATTCTATCGATTTTAAATTTCCAGTTGAAGCATAATTTACTTTAATTGATCCCGATTTTAATGCATCTAAATAAGACATTTCAATTTGTTCATGTTTTGAATAGTTAAAAGCAACTAAAAACACACAGATAATCATCAAAGAAAGATGAAACAATTTCTTTAAAATTTTAGCTTTCATAACGTGGAGATTTCCCACATAACGAAAGACAAATCAAACGTTACAAAACAAAAAAGCCTTGAGAAATCCCAAGGCTTTAACATATTTATATTTTTGATTACTCTACAGTAACTGATTTTGCAAGATTTCTTGGTTGATCAACATTACAACCTCTCATTACAGCAATATGATATGACAATAATTGTAAAGGAATAGTTGCTAACAATGGAACTAAATGTTCATCTGTATCAGGAATTTCAATAACGTGATCCGCTAAATCTTTCACATCAACATCACCTTCAGTAACAATTGCAATGATTTTTCCTTTTCTTGCTTTTACTTCTTGAATGTTACTTACAACTTTTTCATAAGACGTTCCTTTCGTAGCAATTACAAATACAGGCATTTCTTCGTCAATCAAAGCAATTGGTCCGTGTTTCATCTCAGCTGCTGGATAACCTTCAGCGTGGATATAAGAAATCTCTTTTAATTTCAATGCTCCTTCTAATGCAACAGGGAAAGAACTTCCTCTACCTAAATATAAAGCATTTGTAGAATCTTTGTAAACTGCTGCAATACTTTCTATTAAATCATTTTTAGCTAAAATCTGTTTTACTTTTTCAGGAATAGCTTCTAATTCAGTTAATAAAGTATGGAAATGTGATTCACTAATTGTTCCTTTTTTATGCGCTAAAGAAAGTGCCATTAACGTTAAAACTGTTACTTGAGCAGTAAATGCTTTTGTTGACGCAACACCAATTTCTGGGCCTGCATGTGTATAAGAACCTGCATCTGTTACACGAGAAATTGATGATCCAACTACGTTACAAATACCTAAAATTGTTGCGCCTTTTGATTTCGCTAATTCAAGAGCAGCTAAAGTATCAGCTGTTTCACCTGATTGAGATACAGCAATCACTACATCTTTCTCAGAAATAATTGGATTTCTATATCTGAATTCACTTGCATATTCAACTTCAACGTTGATTCTAGCTAAATCTTCAAATAAGTATTCACCAACTAAACAAGCATGCCAAGAAGTACCACAAGCAATCATTACAATACGATCAGCATTTGCCATCTTTTGTTCAAATTCTTTGATTCCTCCTAAAGAAACTCTTCCGGTAACTGAATCCAAACGACCTCTGAAACAATCTGTAATTGATCTTGGTTGTTCGTAAATTTCTTTCAACATAAAGTGCTCATATCCACCTTTTTCCAAAGCTTCTAATTGCATTTCTAATTGTTGAATATATGGTGTTTTCTCTTGATTTTTAATATTTACAATACGTAAACCTTCTTTTAAATCTACAACTGCAATTTCTTCATCTTCAAGGTAAACAACTCTTTTTGTGTACTCAATAATTGGAGTTGCATCAGATGCTAAAAAGAAATCACCATCATTTCCTATTCCAACTACCAATGGACTACTTTTTCTAGCAGCAACCAATTGATTTGGATTTTCTTTAGAAATAACAACAATTGCATAAGCTCCAATAACACTGTGAAGTGCTAAACGAACTGCTTCCTCTAATGAAACACCTTCATTTTTTTGAATGTCATCAATTAAATGAACTAATACTTCAGTATCTGTTTCACTTTGGAAAACATAACCTCTTGAAGTTAATTCCTCTCTTAATGAACTGTAATTTTCAATAATTCCATTGTGAATCAAAGCGATTTTACCATCCATAGAGAAATGCGGATGCGCATTGATATCATTTGGTAAACCATGCGTTGCCCAACGTGTGTGACCAATACCAGCGTGACCTTTAATATTTTTATCAGCAGCGTATTCCTCTAAATTAGAAACTTTCCCCTGACGTTTGTATAAATTCAATTCAGAACCATCTAATAAAGCGATACCTGAACTATCATAACCTCTATATTCTAATCTCTTTAATCCTTTTATAACAATAGGATAAGCTTCTTTCTTTCCAATGTAAGCAACAATTCCACACATAATCTTTGGGTTTTAGAACTCTGTATACTTGAGTGTTAATTTTGGTTTTTTCTTATTTATTGAATTCGGTCCATTAAAAACTATTCGATCAACAGATTGATCAAAATAATCCGGGAACACATAAATTCCAGTATTATCAATTATACCAGACACTACTGATTGAGCGTAAACTCGTAAATCGATAATAAATGCTTTTCGACTTATATCATAATAACCATTTGTAGTATAGTTCACTTTACTACTTGATGTTGATGAATAGTCTCGTTGAATTCGAACATAATTTCCAATTCCATATTTATATCCATCTTGATATGAAACAGGAATTTCTAATTCTGCTCTATGTATAATTGTGTTTTTTGGAAGATTTGAAATTCCAGGCATCTCAATCTTCGCTTTAATTTCATTTGCTTGAGCATAGTACTCATTCATACCTTTGCTTTTAGTATCCAATGCTTCCTGAACATTATTAGAAATGGAACGTTGGATATTCAATTTATTGAAATCAACACATTCAGAATTAATCAAAAAGTCAAATCGCTTTTTAACTGAAGCTTGCGTATAATAAATCGTCAATTTTGATAATGCTGTTTTTGTATCTAAATAAAATACGGCACCCGTTCCAGGTGCTTGATATCCATTTGCTGTTTTGATGTATAATCCTTTAAAATAAGACAAGAAAGCAGATTGAGATGCAAAATCTGATGCATTAGATTGAGAATGTTGCATCAAATCCATTGCTACCATTGGATCTAAATGAACTCTTATTTGGCCTGGAACTTTTGTAGTATCAATAATAGTGTTACTGATTAAATCAGGTTTGAATGTTTCAGTACCTGGCACAACCAAATTATTTGAAGTATTATAACCTACATTTGAAAAAGTATAATAAATAGAATCTGAATTTAAATCATTTGTCAATTGATAGACTTCTATTTTTTGATTAGTTAAGTCTCCATAGAAAGCTGAATTTCCTGCATATTGAAGACCTAGAACAAATGAGTCAATTACTACAGAAGTCAGATCACCAAAATTTGGACTTAATCCTGACAATCTTAATTGCGTAAAGAAACTTGCGTCAACAGTTCCAAAAACAGGATCATTGTATGAGCCTAAAAAATTATAATAGGTATCACCACTTTCAACAGAATCAGCAAAAACAGATGAAGTAGTCAACTTAAAAGTATCAATTCCACCTGAAATTAAGTATTCATCTGAATCGATTGCGTCTTTACCTAATTTTGTTTGATGTTTCTTACAAGCCGCTAAAACAAGTAGTGTAAACAAAAAAGTAGCGGAAAGAGATAAACCTTTCCGCCACTTTACAGATTTTAAAAATATCATTTTATATAAGAACAACTTCTTCAATTACTTTATCAAAAAATTCAGACATTACTTTGTTTTGATTTTCTTCTGGAACATAATCTTGTTTTAAACAAGTTGCTTCATCAAAAATCGTTCTCAATTCTGGACTTAAATCTTCACTACTAACGTTTACCCCATCAGAATATTGTAACATAACATTTACAATGTTCTCATAACTTGTATCTTTTAGTTTATCAATAATTTCATCATCGAAACCATCAAATTTAAGTTTCTCACCTAAACGAGCATCCCAATTTTTGTTAAACTTTTCGTTATATAAACTATAAACCACTTTCGTATCAGCAAAATGCGGATCTTTTGCGTATAATTTTTTCAAATAAATAGGCATCAATAATGTCATCCATCCATGACAATGAATCACATCTGGCTGCCAACCTAATTTCTTAACTGTTTCCAATACACCTCTACAAAAGAAAATACAACGCTCATCATTATCAGCAAAGTACTCACCATTATCGTCAGTTACAGTTCCTTTTCTTTTAAAATATTCATCATTATCGATGAAATAGATTTGCATTCTTGCCGCAGAAATAGATGCAACTTTAATAATCAAAGGATGATCAGTATCATCAATGATTAAATTCATTCCAGACAAACGAATTACCTCATGCAATTGATGACGTCTTTCGTTGATAGCACCATATTTTGGAGTAAATACACGGATTTCTTTACCTGCCTCTTGAATACCTTGAGGTAGTCTTCTAGCTGTTGAAGCAACATCAGACTTTGGAAGGAAAGGTGTAATTTCCTGTGACATAAAAAGGATTCTCTTTTTTTCCATTAACGAAAAGTAGATTGGTAAAACAGCACAAATTTACAAAAAAAAAGCGGAACATCAATAAAAAGAAATAGTTTTGTTGTTTGAAACGTTAATTTAAAGATACGATTGTGGAGGTTTATAATACAATTGAAACATTACAAAACCATATTTCAAATGCGAAATTGGATGGGAAAACTATAGGCTTTGTTCCTTCAATGGGAGCACTACACCCTGGACACATTTCCTTGGTTCAACAAGCTAAAAAAGTTTGTGATGTTGTTGTTGTAAGTATTTATGTAAATCCAACACAATTCAACAATCCAGATGATTTATTAAAATATCCTAGAACACTAGAATCTGATCTTGAATTATTAGCAAAAAGTGAATGTGATATCGTGTTTGCACCATCAAATGAAGAAATTTATCCATTAGATTTACCTAATATCTCGTTGGATTTAGGAACTCTAAACGGTGTAATGGAAGATGCTTTGAGACCAGGACATTTCAATGGTGTTGTTAATGTAGTTTATCGATTATTTGACATTGTGAAGCCTTCAAAAGCTTTTTTTGGATTAAAAGATTTCCAACAAGTTGCGGTTATAAAATACATGACAAATCATTTTAAATTACCAATAGAAATTATTCCATGCCCAACAATTAGAGAATCCTCTGGTTTGGCTATGAGTAGTAGGAATTTAAGACTTAATGACCACCAAAAAGAAACTGCTTTAATCATTTTTAAAACGTTGAATTTGGCTAAAGAATTGGCTCAAAATTTAACACCGAATGAAGTAAAGGCAAAAACAATTGAATTCTTTCAAAGAGGTGAATTATCGATTGAATACATTGAAATCGTTCACCCTTTAACACTTGTATCATTGACAGATAAATGGATTGAAGGCGCAACAATGTGCATTGCAGCATTTTGCGGGGAAGTTAGATTAATAGATAATCAACAAATATATTAATCGCCAACCTGTTAAGTTGATATGATTACAAGTATAAACGATAAGAACAAGGATTTTTTTCAAATGGTATTTGAAGTTGTAAAATTAATACCAGCAGGTAGAGCAACTTCTTACGGGTCAATAGCGAATTATTTAGGAGCTAAACGAAGTAGTCGAATGGTTGGTTGGGCAATGAATACAGCACATTCAAATCCCGAAATACCAGCTCATCGGGTTGTAAATCGAAATGATTTTAGACAACTGATGGAACAATTAATTCAGCAGAATTCAAAGAAATAAATACGAATAATCAAGAACTGAAAGATTTTAAACTTCTTATAGATTTATTGAATTTTTTTAAGTGTATAGCCTTTTCCATTCGCTCATTATACTCTGATATACAAGACGTTATAATAAAAAATGACGATAAACATAAAATTAGCAACTTCATTTGACAAAGTTATGAAATGAAATTTTTAATAGTTAATTTAATATTCAGCCAAAACAGGATTTTGTTCATTTACAGACTTAAATTATCATTTTCAAATATTTTCTATCATATTCAGAAGAAAGATTGTAAATTCGTTCTATGATATTTGTCACAGGAGGTACTGGATTGTTAGGGAGTCATTTGTTGTTTCAACTGACTAATTCTGATGTTCAAATCAAAGCTATTTACCGCGAAGAAGAGAAAATTAAAACTGTCGAAAAGATATTTTCATTCTACGATCCAATTAATTTTAAAAATCGCTTAAAAAAGATTAAATGGGTTCATTGTGATATTTTAGATATAATATCATTAGAAGAAGAATTAAAATCATGTAAAACTGTATATCATTGCGCAGCATTAGTTTCATTTTATCGTAAAGATTTTTATCAATTAATGAAAATCAATCGAGAAGGAACGGCAAATATTGTGAATGCATGTTTAAACAATAATATCTCAAAGATTTGTTATGTAAGTTCTACAGCTGCAATTGGAAGTAATGACGATATTGTTACCGAAGAAACCAAGTGGAAACAATCACCTTCAACAAGTGGCTATTCTATTTCAAAATATTCTGCAGAAAAAGAAGTTTGGAGAGGCGTTGAAGAAGGATTAAATGCTGTAATCGTAAATCCTTGCTTGTTAATTGGTGCTGGAAATTGGAAAGAAAGTTCAATGACTATTTTCAAAACAATAGACGATGGATTGAAATTTTACACTTCTGGATCAAATGCCTTTGTTGATGCTAGAGATGTTGCAGAAATTATGGAAAAGTTGATGAATAGCGATATTAATAATGAACGATTCCTTTGTATTGGAGAAAATAGTTCATTCATAAATATGCTATCTATTGTCGCACAAAAATTGAATAAAAAAGCTCCTTCAATAAAAGTATCCAAATTTTTAATGAAATTATCTTGGTTAATTTCAGGGATAGTTTCAAAAATGATAGGAAAAAAACCAGTTATTACGAAAGAAACTGCAAATAGTGCTTTTTCAAACACTATTTACGATGCTTCGAAAGTAAAAAACACATTAAACTTTCAATTCAAATCTTTGGAAGAGTCTATTTCAAATGCAGTTCAAGGTAGAATTGAATAAACTTTAGTATTTATATCTATCTTAATAGTGAAACATGTCCTGTTTTAGTGTAAGAGCGATAAGTTGTCTTTTCTTTGAACACAATTTTCCATACATAAACATCATCCTGACACATTTTTCCATCTACGCCATAAAGTCCTGACCAACCTTTTGAAGCATCATGTGTCTCAAAAATCACTTCTCCCCATCGATTAAAAATGTACATAACAAATTCCTCTGGGATAAATCCTCCTGAAAATACTGGAGTAAATTTAGGATTAGCATTATCATCATCTGGTGTAAATGCATTAGGAACATAAAAAATTAATTCATCTGTAATATCTATTGATTTTGTAATTGTATCTGGACAATTATGAATATTATTCGCAATTAATGTAATATAATAACTATCAATAGTCGATGGAAAAGTATGATTTAAATCTTCCGTTGTTGCATCAAAACCATCACTCAAAGACCAAGAATAAAGCGATGCATTAGATGAAGTATTAGTAAAATAAAAAGTAGGGTTAACAATTGAAGATGTTGCTTTGTCTGCACTAAAATCAGCAACAGCATAAGCATAAGCACAAATCATATCTACTTGTAGATTTGAAGTTGAACATCCATCGTTTGTTGAAGTTAATTGAATGTCAAAACAATCTTCCGTTTGAAATGTATGAGTAACACTTTGTAAATTTTGATTAAGATTTACAATTGTACCATCACCAAAATTCCAAGTAACTGATTGACCAATTGGAATTGTATTATTAGTAAATGTAACTGTTAAAGGTAAACATCCACTATTAATATCTGATGAGAAAGATACAACTGGTGAAATATTAATCGTTACCACAAAGTTCTTCTCACTTGTACAATTTGGAGTTGTTCCTGTTTGTGCGTAAATGTAAATTGTTTGATTACTTGTGATGCTCGATCCTGCTGACAATGCAGTTCCTGTTCCTCCAGTTCCTGTGAAATAGTTTCCTACTGACAATGCTGGTAATGTATAACTATCACATGCTGTAACATTGATTGGATTTGGGATAACTGGTGTAGTATTGATTGTTACCACAAAGTTCTTCTCACTTGTACAGTTTGGGGTTGTTCCTGTTTGTGCGTAAACATAAATTGTTTGAGTACTTGTGATTGATGCTCCTGCAGTTAATGCTGATCCTGTTCCTGCTGATCCTGTATAATAATTACCTACTGTTAAAGATGGCAATACATAACTATCACATGCTGTCACATTAATTGGCGCATCTGCTGTTGGTGTTGTATTAATCGTTACAACAAAACTATTTTCATCTGTACAGTTTGGTGTTGTTCCTGTTTCTGCATAAACATAAATTGTTTGAGTACTTGTGATTGATGCTCCTGCTGTTAATGCTGTTCCTGTTCCGCCTGATCCTGTATAATAATTACCTACCGTTAAAGCTGGTAATACATAACTATCACATGCTGTCACATTAATTGGTGCATCTGCTGTTGGTGTTGTATTAATCGTTACTACAAAACTATTTTCATCTGTACAGTTTGGGGTTGTACCGGTCTGTGCATAAACATAAATTGTTTGAGTACTTGTGATTGATGCTCCTGCTGTTAATGCTGTTCCTGTTCCTGCTGATCCTGTATAATAATTACCTACCGTTAAAGCTGG
>JAJTEO010000097.1 GCA_021300395.1 Fluviicola sp.
GTAAACTTAAATTCGAAAATAATTATTTAATAGGTGATAGCTATCTATTTCAAATTAAGGATATAGGGAATCAAAATAGAGAATGGAAAAAAGTAATTGCAAACGTTAATGTTTTAAAAAAAGAAAATCAATTTATTTCTTGCTCTAAACAAGTTGTGTTTTTTATTAATACAACTGATAGTTTGGAAGTAGGGGATGTTGTAGCGACAAATTCACCTTTAGAGCGAATAAAAAACCAAGGAAATCCAGGCGAATTCGATGCTCAATTTTTTTGGTCAAGCAAAGGTATTGATCAAATCGGCTTTATAACTGAAGATGGTTTTTCTGTCATTGACAATAGAATTAGTTGGTTTGATAAATGGTCTTTGAAATCTAGAAACTATTTAATATCAATTCTCAAATCACAATTAAAAGGAGAAGAACTTGCTGTTGCACAAGCATTGATATTAGGTGATAGGAGTGATTTAGAAAACGAAACGATTAATGCTTTTGGAAATTCCGGTGCAATGCATGTCTTAGCAGTTTCTGGTTTGCATATTGGCATTTTACTTCAAATTATAGTGATATGCTTAAAGGTCTTTTCGAGATATCTATCAAAGAAACAAGCATTGGTTTTAGCATTGATCATTATTTGGATTTATACGATTTTATCAGGCCTTTCGGCTTCTGTATTGAGATCAACAGTTATGTTTACCGTTTTATCATTATCTCAATTGTTTGGGAAAAATCATCATTCGATCAATAATTTATTTTTTACGGCATTTGTTTTATTAGTGATCAATCCTTTGAATTTGTATGATATAGGTTTTCAGTTGTCCTTTTTAGCGATGTTAGGAATCTTTTGGTTTTATCAACCAATTTCAAGATGGATTTTTGTAAAGAATAAATGGGTGCGAAAAGTTTGGGAAACAACAGCGGTTGGATTTGCAGCTCAATTATTAACGGTTCCTCTTTCTCTTTATTATTTCCATCAATTTCCGAATTATTTCTTAATTACAAATATTGCTTTAATGTCCGTAACAGGTATTATTTTAGGTTTTGGGTTATTGGTTTTTTCATTCTATTGGTTGAAATTTATAGGTAAATTGTTTGTGTTCATATTGTCTCTCTCACTATTGTTTACATTGAAGACAGTTCATATTATTGATGAACTTCCAGGTTCAATTGCCTCCGGTTTTTTGATTTCTCAATGGACCGTATTCATTTCATTTAGTATTGTTATTGCATTTTATTTGTTGAGAGAATTCAAATATATTAAAGTACTATTAATTTGTTGTTCAATTCTGATCATAGCTAAAATTGAATTTGAAAGATATGATAACATGAGTAAAAAGGAAATTTGTTTTTTCAATCATAACCAGTTAACATTCATCATTAAAAACAAAAATAAAAGTTATTGCTTTTATAATGCTAAGGCAGAAAAAGTTGAAAAGGCTAAACAAGTAGTATTGGCTTATTCTAAAATTTATCCTTCAAAAATTAACTTTTTTAATATAAGAAAGCAAAATTGGAATTTAAAAGATAAAGATTTTGAAATAGGAGTAGAGAAGAAGAAAAATGGTTTTTCAATAAGAGTGAATGAAAAACGATTTTTTGTTTTGAATAATAATGAACCAATTGAGAAAGAGAATCAAGTTGTTTACATTGATATGCCTTGGGTTCAAAAGTCGAATAATGATTTATATCTTTCTGATCATTCGATTCTATTTGATTTAGACTGAATTATAAGAATAACGCCATTATAAATTTGTTATATAATTTGGTCATTTCAGTATTTTGAACTTCAGATGCTTTTTTCAATCCAATAGAATACCAATTTTTAGCTTCATCGATTGCACCTTTTGATTCTGCATTTTGACCTAATTCGAACCAGTAACCTAATTCAAATTTTTCAATACTTACTTCTTGTTTATTTTTTGCTTCTAAAATCATAATCAACGATTTAAATTATGATGCAAAGAAATAATATTCTTATAATTATGGTTTTAGCTTAATATTAAGAAATCATTATAAAAAAAAGAGGCGACTAAAAAGCCGCCTCAATCTTTCTTAATTTATTTGGATTATTTTACTAGATCCATTTCATCAACAACGTGTTTCGCTCCCGCATATTTATCAATAATAAATAATACATAACGAATATCTGCACAAATTGTTTTTTGTAATTTATGATCAAAAATAACATCTCCAGCCATTGCTTCAATATTACCATCAAACGCTAAACCAATTAATTCACCTTTTCCATTTAATACAGGAGAACCTGAATTTCCACCAGTGATATCATTGTTAGTTAAAAAGTTAACTGGCATATACCCACTTGGGTCAGCATATGTACCAAAATCTTTCTTTTCGTTCAATTCGATTAGTCTTTTCGGTAAATCAAATTCAGGATCATTTGGTTTGTATTTTGCAATTAATCCTTGAAGAGTCGTATAGTAATTTACTTTAGCATCATTTCTTTTGTCAGCTGGAAGTGCACTTACTTGACCATATGTTAAACGTAAAGTACTATTAGCATCTGGGTAGTATTTTCCTTCAGGATTTGAAACTCTTAATCCTTGAACCAATAATCGATAAGATTTTTGAAATTCAGCATCAAGTGCCATTTGCTCATCTGATTTATTTCTTAATTTTCCAACAATATCAGTTGAAAGAACATATAAACCATCTGCTTTTAATGCTTCGATTGATGCATTATCTACAAATTTTAATAACGCTTCTTTGCTAGCGAAAATACTTGTTTTTGCAGTTTCGTTAATGTAAGAAGAGAAATCATTATTGTTTTTCTTTGCTAAATCAGACATGAAAGGAGTTAATCCATATTCACTTCCTTTCGTTGTATACAATTTTAATTGAGCAGCCAATACATCTTTTTCTAAAGGCATGTAAAGACTTGCATACATCTCTTCAATCATACCTTTAATTTTACTTAAAGATTCAGCTTTTTTAGTTTCATCTTTTTCATTCAATGCTTTCTCAATCGAAGCTCCAATTCTCATTGGCATAACAGCTAAGTCACTTGTTCTAACTAATCCTTGTAAATAGTTATCGTGACGCGCTTTTAAATTTGTTTTAGAATAGTATGCATTAATAACTGAAATTACATTACCATAAACAGCTTTGTTTTCTGGTTTGTTTGCCCATTTATTAAATTTAGCTTCATTTTTTGCTTTTGTTTTAGAAGTTTTAGCTTTCGTTAAAGCATCAATCATACCTTGACGATTTTTCCAGTAATTAGCAACTGAAGCATATTTTGAAGCATAATCTAAACGAACTTGATCTGATTTGTCCATATGAACTTTCATTTGATCCATTCCTAATTTTGAAGCTTCAACCCATGCAGGATAAGAATATTTAACATTTTGTTCGATTCCACTTGCAGGCATCCAACGATTTGTTCTTCCAGGATAACCTAAAATCATAGCATAATCATCTTCTTTTACTCCTGATGTATTTACTTTTAAGTGAACTTTAGGATGTAATGGAACATTGTTTACATTGTATTCAGCTGGATTTCCGTTTGCATCTGCATAAACTCTGAACATAGAGAAATCACCTGTATGTCTTGGCCATTCCCAGTTGTCTGTGTCTCCACCGAATTTACCAATACTTGAAGGAGGTGTTCCGATTAATCTAACATCTGTATAATCTTGGTAAACAAAATAGTAAAATTCATTTCCTTGGAAAAAAGAACGAACTGAAACTGTGTATTTTCCACCTTCATTATTTTCTTTTTCGATTAAAGCTGATTCTTGTTGAATTGCTTTTTCTCTTTCTGCTTCTGTCATTTTATCATTTAATTTTGATAAAATACGTTTAGAAACGTCGTCCATTCTTACAAAGAAACGAACGTATAAGCTTTTCGGTTTTAACTCATCTTTCTTAGTTGCAGCCCAAAAACCATTTGTTAAATAATCATGCTCTGGAGTAGATAATTCAGCAATTGCATCAAAACCACAGTGATGATTCGTTAATAAAAGTCCATCTTTTGAGATAACTTCTGCTGTACATCCTCCATTAAATTGAACGATTGCATCTTTCAAACTTGAATTGTTAATGCTGTAAATTTCTTCAGCTGTCAATTGAAGTCCCATTTTCTGCATATCTCTATGATTCAGACGTTCAATGTTCATTAAAAACCACATTCCTTCGTCAGCTTTTACAAGCGAACCAAAGAAGAAAGTTGTTAAAAATAATAATACACTAATTTTTTTCATTTGATTTTTTATTTTATTCATTTTTTAGCTTGGTAAATTTATTGATTAATTAAATGTTATCTGTTTTTTTGTGATAAAAGGCTTTCAAAACTTATTAACGTATAATAATTTCATCTGAGAATAACCAAGAATCATTTCCCTTGCCTAAATGCCAATCAGGACATTTTCCAATTGAAACAGCCTTGATTCTAATTTTTTTAATTCCTTCTTTGTTAGATGTTTGAATAGTATATTCTTTTTTTGATTTGGCTTCAGGATTTGTTGTTTTGTCTCCTTGAATGGAATATGAATTTGTGTAATTTATCCCATCAGTTGACGTTTCTATCAAAATCGATTGTGGATAAAAAATCCAAGATTTAGTATCTTCAATACAACTCAATCCAATTTCTTTCAATGATCTTGGAGTATCAAATGAAATTTCAGCAATTATATCTGTCCCTTGAAAACCTTGCCAATCTCCAGTTCTGTAATCATTTCCACCAAAAACACCATCTATAAGTGTGTTTTGTCCTGTAGCAGCATATTGATTTGCATAAGCGGATTGTAGATTTAAATGAATAGAATTATCAATTTTAACAAATTCACTCATTACTGATTTTCCAACTGTGCTCGAAATTGTATCGACTAATAGACATTTGATGTTTTTTGTTTCGGTAATAGTAAAAGGTGATCTGAATGTTTTTGAATTAATAGTTGGTTCACTTCCATCAATCGTATATTTAATTTGAAATCCACGATCTTTTAAATATGGATAGTTCATACTAATAGTCATTGAATCATTGAAATTTTTTGCTGTTTGTTCAAAGTATGGAACAGGAATGAAATCTGAAGGAACAGTTTCAATTGTTGGAGCATGTTCGAACTGATCAACTTTAGAATTTGGTTCAGGTCCCATTTCAAATTCAATCGTTCCACCATCATAAATATCATCATAACTCAAATATAAACGGTTGATTTTACGACCATTTAACTTTAGTTTTTGAATGTATTTATTTTCTTTTGATTGATTTACGACTTTAATAGTAAATTCTTTTCTGTTTTCTAACTTTAGAGTAGTTTTTTCACCTAAGGGTCTTCCAATCTCGAAATAAGGATTTCCCGGTGCAATTTGATAGATTCCCATTGCGCTTAAAACGTACCAAGAAGACATTTGACCACAATCTTCATTTCCAGCTAAACCATCTGGTTTTGTGGAATACATTTCATTTAATATTTTGTCAATATATAATTGAGTTTTATTAGGGTGATTGGTGTAATTATACAAATAAGCCATGTGATGAGAAGGTTCATTTCCATGAGCATATTGCCCAATTAATCCTGAAATATCAACTTGATCTCTTCCATTTAATTTTGATTCTGCTGAAAATAATTGATCCAACCATTTCTCTAATTCGTCTTTTCCACCTAATAAATTGATTAAAACACCGATTGCATGGGGAGAATAAAGTGAATACTGGTAACTATTTGCTTCAGTGTAGTTCATGTTCACTTCACTTGGATCAAAAGGGGAATACCATAAACCACTTTTACGTGCTCTCATGAATTTTGTACTTGGATCATAAAGATTAATGAAATTCATACTTCTATTTAAATATTCTTTTCGGACATCTTCATTCTTTTTCTGTTTGTTTTGAATTGCATCTGCAAAGATCGAAATACAATAATCATCATATGCATATTCCAACGATTTAGAAACAGATTCAGGTTCTTCGTTGTAAGAAATAAATCCATTTTTGCCAAACTGCATTTTCCCTAATTCATTTATTTTAGAAGATTTAAGCATTGCTTGGTATCCTTTTTCAATATCGAAATTTTGAATTTTTTTCATGTAAGCATCAGTAATAACAGAAGCAGCGTGATATCCAATCATACAATCTGTTTCATTTCCAGCTAATTCCCATACAGGTAGTTCACCTGCTTGATCATATTGTCTTAAAAATGTATTGATCATTTCACCTGTTCTCTGTTTCTGTAATAGAGTAAATAGGGGGTGAGTTGCTCTATAAGTATCCCAAAGTGAAAAAACTGTATATTGATTTTCGAAAGTTGCTGCTAATTTGTGAATTTGATTGTCTCTACCTCTGTAACGTCCATCAACATCGTTGAATAAATTTGGACTTAAAAAAGAGTGGTAAAGCGCCGTGTAAAAAGTTACTAATTCATCTTTATTTGTCGAATTAAACTCAACTTTGTTTAATTCATGTCCCCAAGCTTCAACTGTTGTCGTAAAAACATTATTTAGATCAAAATCGAACATTTCATAAGCAAGATTTCCTTTTGCACCATCAACATCTACAGCTGAAATTCCAACTTTTATTTTAATTTGTTGAATTTTTTCAGAAAATTCTAAAACCAATTTATGTTGACCATTTTTAGAAAGTATTTTGCTTTTTTGATATGGAACATTTAATTCCATGGCAAAATAAAAATGTTGTTCTTTCGCCCAATCTTTGGAAACTCTATGTCCAGAAATAGCTGTTTTAGATTCCAATTTTATATCTGAAGAAATTAATTGATCTCTATGATCTAAATCGATCACAATATAACGTTTACCTTTTTTTTCTTTAAAATTGTATTCATGAATTCCACATCTTTCGGTTGTAGATAAACGAACAAGAACTTTTGGGTCTTTTAAAAAGACTTCATAATAACCGGGAGCTGTTTTTTCAGAAGAATGATCAAATCGCGAACCGTATCCTCCAGCAACTTTGTAACCAGGTTCAACTTTTGCTTTTCCTAATTGTGGTGAAATTAATAAGTC
>JAJTEO010000098.1 GCA_021300395.1 Fluviicola sp.
AAAGAGCAGCAAAAAAAAGTGTTTTCAGCGATAAAATATCAAGCTTCTGCTTGGAGTGCTTCTGGAAATATGTATGTTCCATATTATAGACAAGCGCATTTACGCTCTTATTTTAAATTAGAAGATGGAGGTCGAGAAGCATTATTGTTTGCTTATGAAGATGTTAAAAAATCATTTGAATATTATTTGAAAAATTTCAATAAAGGAAAAGGTATTATTTTGGCTGGTCATAGTCAAGGTTCTACTCATTTGTCAATGTTATTAAGAGATTTTTTTGATGGAAAAGAACTTCAAAAACAATTAGTTGCTGCTTATATTCCGGGTATTGGATTTGCTGTAAATGAATTTAAAACGATTCCATTTATGACTAGTCCTAATCAAATTGGTGGATTTGTTTCATGGAATACATATAAAAGAAAAATAGATAAGATTTCTTATAAATGGCATAAAGGTAAAGCGTGTATCAATCCGATTACTTGGGATTTAACGCCAAATTCAAAAAGAGAATCACATAAAGGATTCTTATTTTCAAATGATCAATTGTATGTGAAAAGTTTTAATACCCATTTGATTGATGGTGCAATTTGGGTTACAAAACCTCACTTTACATACCGTTATCTATCGTTTATGATGCAGAATTATCATATTGGAGATGTAAACTTTTTCTGGGAAGATATTAAAGAAAACTCTTTAGAAAGAGCAGGGATTTATTTAAAACAAAGAGTTTATTAACTCATTTACTATAAACAAAAAAAGGAGAATAATTTCTCCTTTTTAGTTCTTATAATGATTGTAATCTTATTTATTAGATTCTCTTATTTCAGCAATTGTATAGAAAAATACAGCACCATAACCAACAGCTAACATTAAGTGAAAAGGAACCATTCCTAAATCGCCATAGATTGCTCTATTAATAGCTGTGAATCCAAATACACACATTAATAAACCTTCACCAATATTGATGATAGAAAGGCTTTTCTTGTCGTATTTGTTTTTTGTAGACTCTCCTTTTTTCAATACGTTGAATTTAGGTGTACGAACAAATGAACTTTTGATTCCTAAATAACCTTCAATTACTGCTACAGTGTTACTTAAAGATAATCCCATAGAGATGATTAAGAATTGAAAGAAGCGTCCAATAAAGCGAATTAAATCGCTAAATGTTTTGCCAGATTTATCTCTGTATGAAAGCCAATAGAAATACATTAAGAAAATAGTACTAGAGATAAAAATAGAACCAAATTGGATAAAATAATTTAAATCAGAGAAACTATCTTTAATATGTAAGATCGGTAAACTCAACATTGATAATGTTAAAATGAACATAAATAATGAAGAGTTAAATAAATGAGATAAACCATGAACTCTATCCATGAATTTCACATTTTTAGCAGTCAACAAACGTTTCCACATTTTGATGAAACATTCTGCGCCACCTTTCATCCAACGATGTTGTTGGTTTTTTAAAGCTGACATTGTAATTGGTAATTCAGCTGGAGCAATAACATCTTCACAGTATTTAAATTTCCATCCAAATATTTGTGCTCTATAACTTAAATCTAAATCTTCAGTCAAAGTATCGTGTTCCCAACCACCTGCATCTGCAATACATTGTTTTCTCCAAATACCACCAGTTCCGTTGAAGTTGATGAAGTGACCAGAAGCTGTTCTACCTCCTTGTTCAATTGCAAAGTGACCGTTTAATCCAAAAGCTTGAAGCTCTGTTAGGATTGAATAATCTTTATTGATATGTCCCCAACGAGTTTGAACAACTCCAATTGTTGGATCTTGGAAATAAGGCATTGTTTTTTGAAGGAAGTCTTTTTCAGGCATGAAATCAGAATCGAAAATCCCAATGAATTCACCTTCTACTTTATCCATTGCAGCGTCTAGTGCTCCTGCTTTATAACCTGTTCTGTCAACTCTATGAACGTGTTGAATATTAATTCCTCTAGCTGCAACTTCTGCAACTTTAGCAGCAATTAAGTCTTTCGTTTCATCAGTTGAATCATCTAAAACCTGAATCTGGAATTTATCTAAAGGATATTCAAACTCAGAAATTTGTTGAATAATTCGTTCTGCAACATACATTTCATTGTACATTGGTAATTGAATTGTAACTTTTGGAGTGTTTTCTGGATTGAAAGTAGGTTTAATTTCTAATGCTTTTTTCTTTCTGTTTCTTGCATAAGCTATAGAAAGTGAAAGTTGCAATACACTATAAAAGAAAATCATGAAAAGACAAATTCCATAAAGAGTTAAAAGGATTTTAGCCGCTAAATGAGACCAATAATGTTCCTTTCCTTTATAATCTCCCCAATTAAACATCCATGTTACTTTCAATGAAACAGTAAATGGTTCATTTACATTGAATGTGTAATTATCGTGATGTTCCTCTGTTAATGTAAATGTATTTAAGATTTTATTTTGATAATCTTTATCGGTCATTTTCAAATTATACGTTCCAAAAGGAATGTTTTTGAATTCGAAATTCCCATCATCTGTTGATTCAACGGTATAAGATTTTTTTGTTTCTACATTTTGTAATGTGATATCTACTTCTTCTACAGCTCGTTCTGTTTTTTGATCAACAAGACGTCCTCGAACAAACTTTGTTGTTTGAGCGTAAAATAGACTAGAGGTAAAAAATACAAATAGTAATAGACTAATTTTTGGCATAAAAATTGTATGTTATATTTCTTTAAACGTTGTTTTCAATAAAGTTAAATTGAAAATCGCAAAGATAGTTTTTATTCCACCAATTACATAGTGTTTTTATAACTATGTGTGAATATTTTTTGCCTTATCTTATCTTTTGTTTTTAAAGTCTTTATAGTTAATGAGTTGACTGTGGTTTCTGAAAGTGTTTTTAAAATAAAAAAGGACCAGAAAATCTGATCCTTTAAGTATGTTTTTTATTGAATATAAATTATTGCCAAACACCCATTGTGCAAAATTTCTCAATACGATCATTGATACGTTTTTCTGGCGCTATTGTTTCTAATTCTTTTAAATATTCTTGAATTGAATTTTTCACAGTTAAGAACATTTCTTGTTGTTCTCTATGTGCTCCACTTGCAGGCTCCTTGATCACATCATCTACCAACTTCAATTGTTTCATATCTGTTGAAGTTAATTTTAATGCTTCTGCTGCTTTCTCTTTGTAATCCCAAGATCTCCATAAGATTGAAGAACAAGATTCTGGAGAAATTACTGAATACCAAGTGTTTTCTAACATAACCACTTTGTCTCCAACACCAATTCCTAATGCGCCACCAGAAGCACCTTCACCAATAATAATACAGATTACAGGAACTTTCAAACGCATCATTTCATAAATGTTACGAGCAATAGCTTCACCCTGACCTCTTTCTTCGGCTTCTAAACCTGGAAATGCTCCCGGAGTATCAATTAAAGTAACGATTGGTTTGTTAAATTTCTCAGCCAATTTCATTAAGCGTAATGCTTTTCTGTAACCTTCTGGGTTAGGCATACCGAAGTTACGGTATTGACGCATTTTAGTGTTGATTCCTTTTTGTTGTCCGATAAACATTACTGTTTTACCATCTAACAAACCGAAACCACCAACCATTGCTTTATCGTCTTTCACGCTTCTGTCTCCATGTAATTCTTGGAAAGTTCCATTTGAAATTGCATCGATGTAAGCTAATGTGTATGGTCTATCTGGATGTCTTGACATTTGAACTCGCTGCCATGGAGTTAAATTCGCGAAAATGCTTTTTGTCGTTTCAGCTAACTTGTTTTCAAGTTCTTTCACCTTGTCAGTCATGTCGATATTCGTGCTAATACCAATCTCTTTTGTTTGATCGATTTGCTCTTCTAATGCCTTAATCGGTTCCTCGAAGTCTAAATATGTTGCCATTTTATTCAATTTGAAGCCCGAAAGATACGAAAATAGTTTACTTCTTTTACCTTTGTAACATGATAAATTTTCCTTCTGCTAAAATAAATTTAGGCTTAAACGTTCTGTTTAAGAGAGATGACGGCTATCATGAGTTAGAAACTTTGATGATTCAATTGCCTTTTCATGATGTATTAGAAATTTTGCCTACATCTAATTTTGAGTTTATACAATCTGGTATTAAGGTTGAAGGTGATATAGAATCGAATTTATGTGTCAAAGCATTTCGCTTAATTCAAAAGAATCATTCTATTTCAAATGTTTATATGCATTTAGAGAAAATCATACCTATGGGTGCTGGTTTAGGTGGAGGTTCAGCGGATGCTGCTTTTGTTTTAAGAGCATTGGATAGTACGTTTGAATTAAATTTACCAGATGAAAAACTTCAGGATTATGCTGCTCAATTAGGTAGTGATTGTCCCTTTTTTATTATAGATAAACCTCAGATTGCTAAAGGAAGAGGAGAGGTTTTATCAACGGTTGATTTCAGTTTAAAAGGATATTATTTGAAATTGATCAATGTTGGCATTCATGTAAGTACCAAAGAAGCATTTTCTGCAATTGAATTTTCAAAGAATGAAAAGAGTATTGAAGAAATAATTCATCAGCCAATTCAAACTTGGAAAAGTGAATTGAAAAATGATTTTGAGACGACTGTTTTTAAAATTTATCCTGAATTAGCTAAAATTAAAGAAAATCTATATTCTGAAGGTGCTGTTTACGCTTCTATGTCAGGAAGTGGTTCGACAATGTATGGGATTTTTGAAAATGAGCCTCTAAAAACTTACCAAGAATATCCGAGTGTTTTAGAGAAAATAATGAAATTTTAGTTTTTGAAATTTGTTAATTCGTAACAATTATTTTCTTTATTCCGATGGAAGTATTGTTTGAGTCGAAAAGTTGGACAAAGTAATATCCTTGTTTTAGTTGATTGAGTTCAAATTCAATTTCTTTTTTATCTGTTGTTATTTTTGATAATTCATTACCTAAGACATCATATATTTTTATAGTTATGTCCTCTGAGAAAGTATGTTGGATTGTAAATGAGCCTGAATTCGGATTAGGATAAATAACAAATTTGAATTCAATATTTTTCTCAATAATTGAAGCTGAGCTATTTGGATCGACTTCTAAATGATATAAACCACCTAAATCTTGACCGACAAATAAGTCTAGTTGACCATTGTTATTAATGTCATTCACAAAAAATGAACTGTAAGCTTCAATTGGAATCTGAAGGAAGTTAATTGATTTTAAATGAAATGATTGATTCGTTTGAAGGTTATTTTCGATGCTATCATAAAATTGCAACTGACCACTGATTGCTCCAGTAAATAAATAGGTAGTATCATTAAAATTAAAAAAATGAGGTGTAGGGAAATCATGCGAACTATTGGGGTCAACATCAATCATTCCTAGTTTTGAATTCATTAATTGAAAAGAGGGGTTGCTTTTTGTTCCAATATTTTGGTAATAAGCTATTTCTCCTGAGATTTTACCGATTATCAAATCGAGTTTACCATCTTTGTTTAAGTCGAATAATTGGGGGTAGTTGTAAGAGCCAGCATTAATAGTTGTTCCTGAAAAATCTGTATAATTTTGAATTGGGGTAGCGAATTGAAGTGAAGGACTGTTCAAGTTTTCGTAATATGTTAATGTTCCATTTTCGAGGCCAAGCAATAAATCTTTGTCCCCATCATCATCTAAATCTCCGAAAGTAGGAGTGAATCTTAAATTATAATTTGCCTGAGATAAATTTAAAAAATCATCATCTATGAAGGTGAAATGAGGTGAAGTTGAAGTACCTGTGTTTTTATAATAAGCAATTGCACTTTCTTTTTGGGCAACTGGTTTGTAACGATAAAAATTTGAAATAAATAAATCTTCTAAACCATCTTGATCAAAATCCCAAAAGATTGGGATACTCCCTGAGCCTTTATCAATCATTTCGCCTTGAAGAAAATTATCTACTTGATAATCGAATATTGGATTTTGATTGGTTCCATTGTTTTTATACATCCAAACACTTTTTATATTGTTGGATGAATTTCTAGCATTTCCACTTATTATTAAATCTTTTTTTGAATCAAAATCTACATCTTCTAGAAAGGCAGCGGGAAATTCTTGAATATTAACAGGTGTTGAATTTATTGGAAATTGTGTTTGTAATATAGAAATAGCAGAATTTGAATTAGGTGTCGAACCGTTATTTATTAATAGATTTAAATTCGTATTCGAAACATCGCCAATAATCAGATCTAAAACTCCAGAATGATCAATGTCTAAAGCTAAGATTGTTGATCCTGAATGTTTTTCCAGGCTTTTGTCAAGAACGGAGTATGATTTTAAAGGAGTATTAATATTACTATTGATACATGGATAATTTTGATCATTTAATAGGATACTATTTGAAAAGGCATCTTCAATAAATTTACCCCAGCATTCATTTTTTAATTCAAAATCTAATGAATCTGGTATGTTGTATTTCTCTATACTTTGATTTTGGTGGTATTCTACGTGTTGACCTCCAATTGAAAAAGTCAAAACATCTATATCTCCATCAAAATCAACGTCAACAATTGCTGGGATATCACCTGAACTCACATATAAATTTGTAAGGTTTCCTGTATAATTTGAATATAATAATGATTTGAATAGCGACCATTGAATCCCGTCCGTTTGATTGCCTTCATTTCGATAAACTTTAATGCCTCCAATTCCATAAGTGAAAATGTCTTTTTTTCCATCTTGATTGAAATCTACTAATGCGACTCTGTAATTTAAATCTTTAGGGAAATATTTTTTACCATTATAGATAAATTTGTAATGAAATGTACCGTTCGTATTTTCCTTTGAAAATAGTCGAATGTTATTACTACTTCTGTCAAAAACAAATAAATCGTCATCTCCATCAAAATCATAATCTATTGTTGAGAATTGAGCATTATTAAATCCTCCTGCCCAAGCTGATTTTAATGTGTCGACTCCAATAGTAACGGGGATGTTGTCTGAAAAATCAAAAGTAAATTGAGAAAGTTCAATAATTGGCGTTAGTTAAAAAATAATTAATCAAAAATTAAAGCAACTTCGAATCACTAATTTAGTCAATTACTTAAACAAATTAAATACATATGAAAAATCTATTGGTTTTATTAAGTCTTATTTTATCTAATTTATTATTTGGCCAAGATAGCTTGTCAGTTTTATTTATTGGAAATAGTTATACCTACGTTAACGATTTGCCAGGAACTTTAAATAGTTTGACATTATCAAAGGGAGACAAAATCACGTTTAATTCTCAAACTGCAGGTGGTGCAACTTTTCAAGTGCAAACGAACACTCCAGCAGTTTTTACAAAAATTGATAGCAAACAATGGGATTATGTTGTTCTTCAAGCACAAAGTCAAGCACCATCTTTTCCTACGAGTCAAGTAAATACAGGAACGATACCTTATGCCATTCAATTAGCGGATAGTATTTATGCGAATAAGTTCTGTTCTCAAATTATGATGTATATGACTTGGGGAAGACAAAATGGTGATCCGCAGTGGGATTCTATTTCCACGTTTAATAAAATGAATGGACGTTTAAGAGATGCTTATATGCGAATTATGGATTCAGTTCAAGGTTCAATGTCGCCTGTTGGTTCAGCTTGGCGATATGTTAGAGATAATTATCCAACAATAAATTTATATTCTTCTGATGGATCTCATCCAAGTGCTGAAGGAACTTATTTGGCAGCATGTACTTTTTATGCTTCTTTATTTCGAAAATCTCCTGTTGGAGCAAGTTTTGTAAGTTCAATTGGAGCAACAAATGCGGGGATTCTTCAAAATGTAGCAGCACTAACGGTCTTGGATAGTTTGGATTTATGGAATCTTCATCCAATTTCAGAGTTAACACAAGCTAATTTTACGGAAAGTGTTTTGAATGGAACGGTTGATTTTCAAAATTCTAGTTTGAAAGCAACTAATTTTAACTGGGATTTTGGAGATGGAAATACTTCAATCGTTCAATCCCCAAGTCATGAATATAATTCAAATGGAAGTTTTACGGTGAAATTAATTGCATCAAGTCCATGTGACTCAGATACATTGATTAAAACAATAATTATTTCAGGATTAACAAACGGAATCGATGATTTAGAATTGAATAATATCAGATTATTGAATTTAAATAACAATCTCTATCAAGTAATTTTTGATGAGATGAAAGAAGGGAATTTATCAATTATTGATTTAAATGGTAATGAATTGATGAAAGAAAAATTTAATTCAGGACTGATTGATTTAGATTTAAATAAATATTCTTCAGGAACATATTTTGTGAAAATATTTTTAGATAATTCGGTTCAAACGATTCGTTTAGTCAAGTAAATAAATAGAAAGCTGTTGTCTATAATGGATGACAGCTTTTATTTTTTAATTAAATCGCAAAATTGTTTTGCTAATTCTTTCGATGTAAAAAACGATAAATTTTCTGAGTTTATAGAAAGTTCCTTTTTCTGAAATGAAGTATAATATGTAAGGATTGCTTTTTTGGCATCTTCCAAGTTGTGGTAATCAACAAAGAATCCACTTTTGGTAAAATTTACTGCTTCTTCTAGATCACTTTCTTTTGCTCCGACTGCTAAAATTGGACGATATGCACCTAAGTATTCAAAGAATTTACCGGTTAGAATTCCTTTAACATTTCCAGTATTATTTCCAACTAATAATAGTACTTGAGTTGAACGTTGTAAATTGATGCTTTCCTGGTGTTTTACCAGAGGAATATGTTTAAAATAAGACGTTAAATTATTCTTTTCAATTCGTTCTTGAACGGTATAATCAACTGGTCCGACTAATTTAATTTCTAAATCATTTCTGAAATCTTCATTCTCTTTGCAAATCAAATCCAATGCTTGCCAAATAATTTCTGGATTTCTAGCTAAAGGCATTGATCCAAAATGAACGATGCTAAACTTTTCGTCTAATCGAATGGATTCACGATCAAATTCAGGGAAGTTATAACCATTTGTTATCACTTGGATTTTTCGTCCAGCAATCGTTTCTAAGCCAATGGCACAATTTTGACTAATGGTAACAACTTCATCAGCTTCTTGCAAGCACGCTTTTTCTAAACGGTGTTGCTGTTTGTCGGCCCATTTACCTAAATTCAATTCTTTGTAAAAATCAATTTCTGTCCAAGGATCTCTAAAATCTGCAATCCATTTGATGTTTGGAAATTTCTTTTTTAGTTTTCGAGCAATTAAATGCAAACTATGAGGTGGTCCTGTAGAAATAATCGTTTCAATTTGAGGATTATTTTTCAAGTAAGTTTTCAAATAAGAAATACTTGGTCTAATCCAAAACATTCGAGCATCAGGAATAAAAAGATTTCCTCTGGTCCAAATGACTAATTTTTGAATAATTGAACTTTTATTAGAACGTGTAAATCCTCCACTTACATTGGGATTATTTTTTTTACCAATGTACTTATGTGGTTCAAAAATCTTTCGTTTTATAATCGTTAAATCTGGAGAAATTTGAGCTTCTAATTCTTTATCAATCAAAGGCCATTCAGCATCTTCCGGACAATAAACGTGAAGGTTGACACCATTTTCTTTGAAATAATTTGAAAAACGCAACCAACGGTGAACACCTGCGCCACCAGCTGGAGGCCAGTAGAAAGTAATCAGTAATGCGCTCGTTTCGTTTTTCAAACCGAATATTTATATTTTCGCTTTTACCTCTCCAATTGCAGCTTCTAACCCTTGTGTGTTTTTTCCACCTGCAGTAGCGAAGAAAGCTTGTCCACCACCACCACCTTGGATGTGTTTAGAAACTTCACGAATGATTTTTCCAGCATCTATATTTTTAGAAGAAATAATTTCATCTGAAGCGATAATGCTTAATGTACATTTATCCTCTTCTTTTCCTCCTAATACACCAAAGAAATTAGAAACTTCTCCTTTTAATTGGAATAAGATATCTTTAATTGAACCACCATCTAACTCAACGATTTCTCCCAAGAAATTCACATCGCCAATTGAATTGATTTTACCTTTTAATTCAGATTTTACCAATTTAGC
>JAJTEO010000173.1 GCA_021300395.1 Fluviicola sp.
CTCTAGAAGCTAAATCTTTAATTTCAGAACCTAGTTGAGCAATTCCTTTTGTATCAGCAAACTTCACAACTGGAACAACTAAACCTTCTTCAACAGCCACCGCAACACCTACGTGAATATGATTATTGTAACGAATAGCTTCTCCAATCCAATCTGCATTAACTTTTGGATGTTTTCTTAATGACGCTGCAACCGCTTTAATAATCATATCATTAAATGATACTTTAGATCCGCTTTTTGCATTAATTGCTTCTCTAGCTGCAATCGCGTTATCCATATCCACTTCCATTTTTAAATAGAAATGAGGAGCTGAAAATTTAGAAGCAGTTAACGTTTTTGCAATTGCTTTTCTCATTTGAGAATTAGGAACATCTGTATACGATTCAACACCTGATTGAACAGCAACAACTTGACTTCCTCCTACTGCAGGAACATAAGGTACATAATGATCAACATCTCTTTTTACGATACGACCACTTTCACCTGTACCAGCAACTTGATTGATATCTACCCCTTTTTCTTCTGCTAATTTCTTAGCTAAAGGAGAAGCAAAAACACGTCCATTTGCATTTGAAATTGGCGCAGCAACTACGGGTTTATTTTCTGCTAATGGAGCTGGAGTTGGCTTTGATTCAACTACTGGAGCTGCTTTCACCTCTTCAGCAACTGGAGCTGAAGTTTCAGCAACAGCTGGAGCACCTGCATTTGCTAATAACGCAGAAACATCTTCACCAGCTTGACCGATGATAGCTAAAACAGAATTTACTGGAGCAGCTTTCCCTGTTTCAACACCAATGTATAATAAAACACCATCATAGAAAGATTCAAATTCCATTGTCGCTTTATCTGTTTCGATTTCAGCTAAAATTTCACCTTCTTTTACTGCGTCACCAACTTTTTTATTCCATCCTGCAACAACACCTTCAACCATCGTGTCGCTCAATTTGGGCATGTAAACAATTTCTGCCATTGTTTTAATTTCTTTGATTAATATTCTTTAATAAACGGGTAATTTGGCTCTACATATACATCTTCGTATAATTCGTGCGCTTCAGGATAAGGAGAGTTTTCAGCAAATTCAACTGATTCTTCTACCTCTTTCTTCACCCAACTTTCAATATCTTTAATTTCATTTTCAGACAACCATTTATTATCTTTAATTACTTTCAGACAATGTTCGATTGGATCTTTCTCCATGTATTCAGCAACCTCTTCTTTAGTTCTGTATTTCTGAGGATCTGACATTGAGTGACCTTTATATCTATACGTTCTGATATCTAATAAAGTTGGTCCATCTCCTCTTCTTGCTCTTTCACATGCTTCTTCAATTGCTTCGTGAACAGCTTCTGGAGACATTCCATTTACTGATTTAGATGGCATTTCGTAAGATAAACCTATTTTAGATAAATCATGAACATTTGTAGTTCTTTCGATAGATGTTCCCATAGCATAACCATTGTTCTCAATAATGAAAATAACTGGTAATTTCCAGCTCATAGCCATATTGAACGTTTCATGCAATGCACCTTGTCTAACAGCTCCATCACCCATAGAAACAAAGGCAACATTTTCAGTACCTGCATATTTCTCTGCGAATGCAACACCTGCACCCATAGCAATTTGAGCTCCAACAATACCATGACCTCCCATAAAGTACTTTTGTTGAATGTATAATTGACCTGTTTTTTCTTCGAATTTTCGAATTAATAACATGTCTTTGTACCATTTAATGTAAGTTTCCTTTGAAAACTTCGTTTTTCCAGCTGCTGCAGCTTTCTTAGTCGTTGCTTTTACTGGTGCTTTCGTAGCTTTTACGGCCATATTTCTCCATTTAAATATCGAATGACAAATGTAAGGAATTATGAATATAAAATCCTATCAAAAAAGACTATTTATACATAGTTATTTGTTAATTATTTAAATACTTACCCTTTTATTTAAATAATTAACGGATTCAAATAATTTTATTAAACTTCTATCTAAAAAAGAGATCAATTCAATTAATAAAACTTGAAAACTTTGGTCATTTTTAAAAAGAAAATTAATTTCGCTAAAAAATAAATAAAATGACACATAAAGAATTTACAGCTTCAATTAGCGTCCACGAAGATTGGATCAATACAGATAAAGATATTCATTACTCTACAGTTGCTCTTGTTGAGGCTGAAGATATTGAACATGCTGAGAAAAAAGTTTTCGATTGGTACTCTAAATTAGATACAGATTTTATTACTCATAAAGTTACGATTCATAAGGTTTTACCTAAGATTCATTAATTTTAGAAGTTAGACAAAGTGATACATTAAATCAGCTGCTTCGTTTTTGAACAGATCATCATTGTTATCTTTTGCTTCTATCACTAATTCAACCGCTTCTTCCCCAACTTTCTGAGCAACTTTATTTATTCCTCTTCGATACAATTCGTTCGTATATGATTTTGGATCGTTTGAATCGATGCGATCACTTATTTTATTTTCTAACTTATACAAAAAGCCTTTTACTTGCTCGCTCTCAAAACAATTCACTGTTCCTCTGTGACAAGTCGGTCCAACTGGATTCACTTTTATCAATAAGGTATCATTATCACAATCTTGCTCAATTGAAATAACATTTAAAAAATTACCTGATTCTTCTCCTTTTGTCCATAAACGATTTTTTGTTCTACTAAAAAAAGTCACTTTCCCTTCGCTTTTTGTTTTTTCAAACGCTTCTTCATTCATGTATCCTAACATTAAAACTTCTAATGTTAAATCGTCTTGAATGACTACTGGGATTAATCCGTCGTTGTTTTTATTGTAATTTAATTTCATTTTATATTATTTATTTTCGAATAAGGTAGTCGAAATTGCAATTGCGACCTACGTTGTTCGTACGTATATTTTATTTTCGTTTAAATATTTTTTTAAATCGGGTATTGAAATTTCACCAAAATGAAAAACACTTGCTGCTAAAGCTGCGCTTACATTTGTTTCTTCGAACACTTCTTTAAAATGTTCTTTTGAACCTGCCCCACCAGATGCTATTACTGGAATATTTAATTCTTGAACAATCTCTTTTAAAATACTTTTCTCAAAACCATTTTTTGTTCCATCACTGTTCATTGATGTCAGCAATATTTCACCTGCTCCTAATGCTTCTACTTTTTTGGCCCAATCTATTGTTTTTAAATCAGTCTCTATCCTTCCACCACTTACAAAAACTTTCCATTCTCCATTGACAAATTTTGTATCAATTGCCACAACAACACATTGACTCCCAAATTGACTTGCAATCTCCTGAATTAATTCGGGTCTTTTAACAGCTGATGAATTTAAACTCACTTTATCTGCTCCTCTTTGAATCAACGTTGCTGCTTCTTCCAATGAATTAATCCCACCTCCAACTGTAAACGGAATATTTATTTCTTTAGCAATTACTTCTACCAAATCCGCAAGTGTTTTTCTCTTTTCAATCGTCGCAGTAATATCTAAAAACACTAATTCATCCGCTCCTTCATCAGCATATCTTTTCGCTAATTCAACTGGTGAACCGGCATCGATCAATCCTTCAAAATTGACTCCTTTTACTGTTCTACCGTCTTTTATATCTAGACATGGTATTATTCTTTTTTTTAACACGTTTAATAATTTTTGATTTTTTTTTAACACGTTTAATAATTTTTGATTTTAGATTTTGGATTTTTAATTAATTGATGCACTTGTTGTTTTTACGATTAAAGTCAGAATTCTTATTATGCTTTCACATTCTTTCTTTATTTCTTTATTTCTTCATATTCATAATTCAACACCTCTGTATATTCAATTAATTTTAGCCAATACATTGTTTCTCTCGCTTCTTTAGACGCTATTGTTAGCTTGTGCACAAAGTCTTTTCTCGAACATGCTGCCTCAGATTCATTTACATTCGCTCCTATACTTGTTGCACTTCTCAAAAATTGTTTAGACAAAACAAACTCTTTATTATAAATTAATTCTTTATATAAATCGATAGATTTTAATGAAAATTGAAATGATCTTTCCTTGATTAAATTAGATTTCATGTTTTTTTTCACTTTAATTTAGTAAAAAAGTTCGTTCTATAAACAATTCAAAATCAAAAATTCTTTTTCAATTCCTCTAATTTTATTCTTCCTTCATAAATTGCTTTTCCAAGAATTGCAGCTTCGCAGCCTATTTCTTTTAGCGAGATTAAATCATCTAAACAGGAAACACCTCCGCTTGCAATCAATTTTACATTCGATTTTGAGATGATTTCTTTGTATAATTCATTCGACGCGCCTTCTAACATTCCATCTTTTGAAATATCGGTACATATAACATATTGAATTCCTTTTTCTTCATATGTCTTAATAAAATCAACTACATCTAATTCTGAATAATTCAACCAACCGTGTGTACCTATTTTACGGTCTTTGCAATCTGCTCCTAAAATTATTTTAGAAGGTCCAAATTCAGATAACCACCCTGCAACTACTTCCGGTTGATCTACCGCTATACTTCCAGCTGTTATCTGAGTCGCTCCATTTTCAAATGCAATTTTCAAATCTTCATCTCTTTTTAAGCCTCCACCAAAATCAATTTTAAGTTTTGTTTTGGATGCTATTTCATTCAAGATTTTATAATTGACTATTTGCTTAGACTTTGCCCCATCTAAATCTACTAAATGTAAATACTCGATTCCATTTGCTTCAAACTCCATCGCAACTTCTAATGGGTTTTCATTGTAAATTATTTTCGTAGAATAGTCTCCTTTAGATAAACGGACACATTTTCCTTCGATGATATCTATTGCTGGTATTATTCTCATTTTATTTTATTTAAACC
>JAJTEO010000099.1 GCA_021300395.1 Fluviicola sp.
TGAGGGTGGGAGTATAATCGGAAACATTTATAGCTTAGCAGTTTTACTTCCTTCTTTAGCAGTAGCAGTCAGAAGAATGCATGACGTTGGTAAAAGTGGATGGTTTGTATTAATCCCAATCTATAATTTCATATTAGCAGTAACTGAAGGTGATTCAGGTTCTAACGAATATGGAAATGATCCTAAAAGTGAAGGAAATGATATAAACAATGATGACACTTTAGATAGTCACATGGTTTAATTGAAAGAACTATTTATGAAAGGGAGTTTTTACTCCCTTTTTTTATGTTCAAAAATGAATAAATTCTTTGTAATTTTGCACTCAAACAAAAAGAATGGAAGAATCTCAATCAATCAGAATAAATAAATATTTAAGTGAAGTTGGCTATTGCTCAAGAAGAGCTGCTGATAAATTGATTGAAGAAGGAAAAGTTACTATCAATGGAAAAGTTCCTGAAATGGGAACAAAAGTTGGTCCCACTGATGAAGTTCATGTAAATGGTAAATTAATTTCAGAAGCAAAAGAAAAACCAGTTTATATTGCATTCCATAAACCTGTTGGAATTGTTTGTACAACAGATACAAAAGTTGAAAAAGACAACATTATTGATTATATCAATTTTCCAAAAAGAATCTTTCCAATTGGGCGATTAGACAAACCAAGTGAAGGTTTAATCTTCTTAACCAATGATGGTGATATCGTCAATAAAATTTTAAGAGCTAGAAACAATCACGAAAAAGAATACATCGTTTCTGTAGACAAACCTATTACAAACGATTTCATTCAAAAGATGAGTAACGGTGTTCCTATTCTTGATACAGTTACAAGAAAATGCTTCGTTGAACAAACTGGAAGATTTGAATTTAGAATAATTTTAACACAAGGTTTAAATAGACAAATCAGAAGAATGTGTGAATATTTGAACTATGAGGTTTACAGGCTTAAACGAACTAGAATTATGAATGTAGAGCTTGATTTACCAGTCGGAAAATGGCGATATATTTCTGAAGATGAAATGATCGAAATCAATCGACTACTGGAAACGTCACAAAAACATATATAAAATAAAAAAGACGTCTATTAAGACGTCTTTTTTTATAAGGTTTAAACACTTTATGAAAACAAAGAATTAACAAATTCGTTTCGATCGAAAATCTGAAGATCTTCTATACCCTCTCCAATTCCGATGTATCTTACTGGTATTTTCATTTGATCTGAAATTCCAATCACAACTCCACCTTTCGCTGTTCCGTCTAATTTTGTTATTGCCAAAGCATTAATATCCGTTGCTAATGAAAATTGTTTAGCTTGCTCAAACGCATTTTGACCAGTTGAACCATCTAAAACTAAAAGAATTTCATGAGGAGCACCTGGAACAACTTTTTCCATTACACGCTTAATTTTACTTAACTCATTCATTAAGTTCACTTTATTATGTAATCGACCAGCTGTATCGATAATAACAACATCAGCATTTTGAGATTTTGCTGATTGTAATGCATCAAAAGCTACAGAAGCAGGATCTGCTCCCATACCTTGCTGAACAATTGGAACACCTACTCTTTCAGACCAAATAATCAACTGATCAACTGCAGCCGCTCTAAAAGTATCAGCAGCACCCAAAACTACTTTTTTATTAGCTTTCTTAAATTGATGCGCTAACTTCCCAATAGTAGTTGTTTTACCAACGCCATTCACTCCAACCACCATTATAACATGTGGATTACCTTCGTGCTTTGGTAAATCAAATCCAACTAGATTAGTCGCATTATTCTCTTCTAATAAATTAGCAATCTCTTCTCTTAGAACTGTATTTAACTCATCAGTTCCTAAAACCTTATCTCTAGAAACTCTCGCTTCAATTCGCTCGATAATCTTTAGAGTTGTCTCTACTCCAACGTCAGATGAAATCAAAATTTCTTCCAAGTTATCTAAAACCTCAGAATCAACTTTAGATTTACCTACCAGAATTCTAGCAATTTTTCCGAAAAAACTTTGCTTCGTTTTTTCTAGTCCTTTATCTAGATTTTCTTTTTTCTCTTTCGAGAATAAACCAAAAAATGCCATATTAAACAAAATAACAAAAGCTTCCTTGTATAAGAAGGAAGCTTAATATTTATTAAAAAGATATAATTTAAGAATTAGTTTTTACCAAACCACTCTTTAACTTTGTCGTTATGTACAATTTCTTCTTTAAATGAGTAAGAACCTTTATCAGTTTTTACCATTTTGATTACTTTTGAATGCTCTTTACCGCCACCTTTTTGTAACGAAGCTACTACTTTCTTTGCCATGTCCTACTATTTAATTTCTTTATGAACAGTGTACTTTCTTAAAATAGGATTGAATTTTTTAATCTCCATTCTTTCTGGAGTATTCTTTCTATTTTTTGTTGTAATGTAACGAGAAGTTCCAGGTTGACCTGAATCTTTATGTTCTGTACATTCAAGAATTACTTGAATTCTATTTCCTTTACTTTTCTTAGCCATCTTATAACTTTTTTATTCTACCATTTCACAACGGACAAACTAGGATTATTTTAAATAACCTTTCTCACGAGCCTCTTTAAGGCAAGCAGAAATCCCTTTTTTGTTAATTGTTCTTAACGCAGAAGTTGATATTTTCAAAGTGATAAATTCTTCATTCTCTGGGATGAAAAATTTCTTTGTGATTAAATTTGGGAAAAACTTTCTCTTAGTTTTGCGGTTTGAGTGAGAAACATTATTCCCAACCATTACCGACTTACCCGTTAATTGACAAACTCTTGACATTTCTTAATTATTATATCCTAATTCTTAAAGCGAGTGCAAAGAAAGTTATTTTTTCCCGAATACACAAACATTTTTTATTTTTTTTCAATACTTATTTCTAATAATTTGCATCTCAATAAGTTCAATGCAGAAAAAACGGTCATTTGCATGTTCCTTTCTCTATTATCTCCAAATTGAAAACGATATGAAAACACCTGACCTTTAATTGCAATTCCGATCCAAATCAAACCTACTGGCTTTTCAGCTGTTCCCCCATCTGGTCCAGCGATACCTGATGTTGAAAGACATACATCAACTCCTAGTTTTTGAGCACCATTTAAGGCCATTTGCTCAACGACTTCCTTACTGACAGCCCCAAACTCTTTTAAAGATGAACTCGTAACACCTACAATCTTTTCTTTTAATTCGTTACTATATGACAGTATACTTCCTTTAAAATATTCAGACGAACCTGGAGTCAATACAATTTCATGAGCCAATGATCCTGCAGTACAACTTTCCACTGTTCCGATTGACAATTGTTTTTCCCTCAATATTTCTCCTAAAACAAAACTCAACGTTTCTTTTTCTTTACCAAAAACATATTGAGGCAATTCAATTCTAAGTTGATTAAAATAATATGAAATCCTTTCTTTATCCTTCTCGCCATTTTTAGAAGTGATTCTAAGTTTTAACAATCCAATCGAAGGTAAATATGCTAATCCCAAACCTTCATTTCGAATAGCGTCTTCCCAATCTTTCATTCGCTCTGCCAAAAACGACTCTCCGATCCCTTGAAGCAAAACAGTCTCGTGATAAATCGAGTTCACATTGAAATGTTTTTTAAGTGCATCAAACCCAAATTGACTCATGATTCCTTTCATCTCATAGGGAACACCTGGTAAACTAATCAAAACAGAATTATTTTTCTCAAACCACATTCCTGAAGCTGTACCTTGAAGATTCTCTAATACTTTACAAGCCTTAGGGAGAGCAGCTTGTTGAATATTTACATCCAACATAACACGCCCTCTATCTGTAAAAAACTTTTCAACTCGAGCTAATACAGTTGGATTGATTACCAATTCAGTTTCAAAATAATCACACAAGACGTGTTTTGTAATGTCATCTTTTGTTGGACCAAGTCCTCCAGTAACAATTACAATATCACTATTTGATAATGCTTCATCAATAGCCTGTTTAATTGCGAACTCATTATCCATGATTGTCACTGCTCTTGAAACTGAAATACCCAAAAGAGACAATTCCATTCCAAGCCAAGCAACATTTGTATTAATTGTTTGACCAATCAATAATTCATCTCCAATAGAAATTAATTCTGCTCTCATAATTTTTATTTGAATAATTTATCTTTCAAATTTTTCCATTTATATTTCTTTGCAAAAATCAATAGTAATATTGGCTGAAATACAACTAGCGTTAATATATTTTCTATCCCAAATGAAGGAGGCGTTCTATCTACAAAAAGAGCATCTGTATGAAATGCCTGCCAATCATTCGTCAATATCAAAGCTGCAAAAATATTATTCACTGCATGATAACCTAAAGACAGTTCTAAACCTTCATCAAACAATGCTAAAAGTCCAAGAAATATCCCACTTTCAATGTAATAAATCAAAAGAAATTTCCCGATTTTTTCAACTTCAGGATTTGCTCCATGAAGCATCCCAAAAAGAATTCCTGTAAATAGAACTACAATCCAACCTTTTTTAAAAATCAAATAAGTTCCTTGAAATAAATAACCTCTAAAAAATACCTCTTCAAAAAAAGTCTGTATTGGTAAAAGTGTTAAAGAAATCACTAATAAAATAAGGAATTTTATCAAATCAAATTCAAATTCTATTTTTGAACCTGACATCATCATGATTAATAAAAAAAGTGCACTTACCATTCCCCAAAGACTAAAACTTAAGAAAAAACGTTTAAAATCGAACTTGGATCTTGAAGTTATTAATGATAGAAATGGTCTTTTGTGGATATACTTTACTCCTACAGCAATTGCAAAAACACCAACTAAAAATGGAAATAACAAAGTTGTGAAAAAGGTATTTAACCCAACATTATTTATTAATTGATCATTAGAAACCAATAATTCAGAGGATCCATTTTGGGTGTAAAATATTATTAAAAAATAAGGTAATTGACCGATTGTAATAAATCCAGATATGATAATTAGAATAGTGAACAGATATTGAGTTATCTTATTTTCACCTAACTTTCCTTGTTCAATAAATTTCATTTTTGTTTTTTATTCAATTATACGAAAAAAGGCTTTGTTTTGAACAAAGCCTTTAATTATTTTATTGAAACATATCTTTTACCCTTTGGAAAAAACCTTTTTCATTTCCGTCTGGATTTGGCTTGAAATTTTCGCTATCTCTAAATTTCTCAAGTATCTCTCGTTCTTCTTTTGAAACTTTTTTAGGAGTCCACACATTAATATGAACAAATAAATCACCATGTCCATGTCGTTGAAGAACCGGTAGACCTTTTCCTTTTAATCGCAACATTTTTCCGCTTTGCGTCCCTGGTTCAACCTTAATTTTAGCCTTACCACCAATCGTAGGGATCTCAATTGATTCACCTAAAACAGCATCTACAAAGTTGATGAATGCTTCATAATGAAGATTCTCTCCTTCTCTTCTTAATTCTTCATGTGGCAACTCTTCAATTACAACAATTAAATCGCCAGGAATACCGTTGAAAGGGCCAGCGTTTCCTTTTCCTGAAACACTTAACTGCATCCCTTCTTCCACACCTGCAGGAATTTGAACTTCGATCACATCTTCTTGACGTTTCAAACCTTGTGCATCCGCATCAGAAGGTCTTTGATCAATCATTTTACCAGCACCTTGACAAGTATGACAAGTTGACTGAGTTTGCATTGCTCCTAAAAATGTTTGAGCAACTCTTGTGATTCGGCCCGAACCATTACAAGTAGAACAATTTTTATACGTTACTCCGTCAGCATTTACTAACTTATTAACCTTGATTTTCTTCGTAACACCTTCTGCAATTTCTTCAAGAGTTAATTTCATTTTCACTCTTAAATTTGTTCCTCTAGCTGTTCTAGATCCACCTCCACGGCTTCCTCCAAAACTTCCGCCACCGAATGCTCCACCGAATACATCTCCAAACTGAGAGAAGATATCGTCCATATTCATTCCGCCACCGAAACCACCAGCTCCTCCAACTCCAGCATGACCAAAACGGTCATAATTAGAACGTTTTTCAGAATTGCTTAATATTTCATATGCCTCTGCTGCTTCTTTAAACTTATCTTCAGCCTCTTTATCACCAGGATTTTTATCTGGGTGATATTTAATCGCCATCTTACGATAAGCCTTTTTTATTTCAGCTTCATTAGCATTCTTCGAAACTCCTAAAATTTCGTAAAAATCTCTTTTATTGCTCATTTTATTCTTTTTGAAACGATTATTGTCCTACAACAACTTTAGCAAATCGAATTACTTTTTCATTCAATAAATAACCTTTTTCAACGTCATCTATCACTTTTCCAATTTCTTTTTTAGAAGGTGCTGGTACATTCGCTATTGCTTCATGAAATTCTGAATCAAATGCTTGACCTTTTGAAACCATTGGTTTCAATCCTTTCGTTTCTAAAATATTTTTGAATTTATTGTAAATTAAGCCAAATCCTTCTTTTACGCCATTCAAATCTTCAGACTTTTCATTATTCAAGATTGCTCTTTCAAAATCATCCATGATTGGAAGCATGTCTTTCAATACTGAAGATCCTGCATTAACGATTAAATCAGATTTCTCTTTATTTGTTCTTCTTCTGTAATTATCAAACTCCGCATATAATCTCATGAATTTATCATTCATCTCGTTATACTTATCTTCCCAAGTCAATTCGACTTTTTCTTCAGCAATTGTTTCTGAATTTGAATCCTCGTTTAAATCTTGAATCTCTTCGTTCATTTGTACTTCTTGCTCTTTATTTAATTCTTTTTCCTCAGACATAATTTTTCATTTGATACTTCCTCTTTAACAAAGATACTGCCATCTTAATAATTCAGACAAGTTGACAGAATTAAACATTATCAAAGGTTAATTTGTCAGCAAAAAAAAAGGAAAACTTACGT
>JAJTEO010000100.1 GCA_021300395.1 Fluviicola sp.
TTGGAATTGAACCAAAATATTTTTCTACCATTTTTTTTGTTTCAGCAACATTGATATCTCCAGCAATAGAGATTGTTGAATTTGCAGGGACATAAAAAGTTCTGTAAAAATCAACATAATCTTGCTCTTGAGCAGCATCTAAATGTTCCATGCTTCCAATTGGAACCCAGTTGTAAGGGTGAACTTTGAACATTCTTTTGAAAATTTCAGGAATAAAAGTAGCATAAGGTTGATTATCAACTCTTTGTCTTTTCTCTTCTTTTACAACAGAACGTTGAGTTTCAATACCTGTTTTTTCTACTTTCGCATGTAGCATACGCTCACTTTCTAACCATATTCCTAATTCTAATTGATTAGAAGGTAAGATTTCATAGTAGTAAGTTCTATCTTGAGAAGTATTAGCATTTAAACCACCTCCATTTTTTTCTACTAATTCACTATATTCACCACGACCAATGTTTGTCGTACCTTCGAACAATAAATGTTCAAAAAAGTGGGCAAATCCAGTTCTGTCAGACTTTTCATTTTTAGATCCAACATGATAAAGAACAGATACGGCAACAATAGGAGTTGCATGTTCTTCATGTAAAATAACGTGAATACCATTCGGTAAATCATATTCTACATATTCAATTTTTTTTTGTGAAAAGGATGAGAAAGCGGAGAAACTTAAAAATCCAATCAAAATAATTTTTTTCATGAAATATTTTTTTAGCAAATTAAGTCAATAATTCGCAATTATAAGTGTATAAAAGGATATTCGGAAATAATCTAAGGTGAAAGGTTATTATACTAAAAAAGGTAATCCGTTTAAGAAAATGTTAAACAGATTACCTTCAATTTTTTTTAATTAAAAAACTTCGTTTGCTGCGAAATGAAATTTTCCTTCGATTTCTGCATTTTCATCAGAATCAGAACCGTGAACTGCATTACGACCTTTATTTTCAGCATATGCTTTACGGATTGTTCCTTCAGCTGCTTCAGCAGGATCAGTAGCTCCGATTAATTTTCTAAAATCTTCAACTGCATTATCTTTTTCTAAGATAGCTGCAACGATAGGTCCAGAAGACATATATTCAACTAATTCTCCATAAAATGGACGTTCAGCGTGTACTGCATAAAATTCTTTAGCTTGTTCTACACTTAATTTAGTGTATTTTAAAGCTTTAATTTCAAATCCAGCACCGATAATCATATCGATAATTTTACCCATGTAACCGTTTTCGATTGCATCTGGTTTCAACATTGTAAATGTTCTGTTAGTTGCCATTTTGTGTATTTTTCAAAAATTTTGGCAAAGATAGTTTTTTTAATCGAAATGAATTTAAACTATCAGTTTAGAAATTTTAATTTTCTGAAAAAATTAATCTTTTAAAATTAATTTGAGTTCGTTTAAAATGAGTGCTGTTGCTCCCCAAATTTTTTTATTCTGTATTTCAAAGCAAGGTATGTTTTTTTGAAGAATATTATTTGGCAGCAAGATATCCATTTTTGATTGATGCTCATCTTTTAACAAATGGTCAATATTGTAATGAATTATTTCTTCAACTTCTCTTTCACTTGCAATTAATTCAGGTATAAGGTCAACAAAAAAAACAAAAGGATAGACAATGAAATTACTTACAGGAATAAATACTTTGGTCATTTCTTTAATTAAAAAACCTGATTCTATAGGAAGGCCAATTTCTTCAAAGCATTCTCTTCTAGCTGTAAATTCTAAGTGAATATCTGTTTCTTCTTTTTTTCCTCCGGGAAATGCAATTTGTCCACTATGAGTTCCATCATATACAGGACGTTGAATAAGTATCGAATGTATAGCATCATCTTTTGGGTATAGTATAATGGAAACGGCACTTTCCCTAGGCTCGATAGCGTTTTTTAATGCAAAACTTGATAGAGGTCTGTTAATTGGTGCCATTTCAATATGTGCCCTTTCACCAGGAAGTTCAGAGTCAAATTTTCTCAATAAGTCATCAATCAAATTTTGACTCATGTAATTATTTTTTAATAGATGAAATGATTTTCATGAAGTCATCATATAAATAGCCCATATTTTCTCTATTCCCGATCATTTGAAAGACATAAAATCGATTTTTTACTTCAACTGTTGCCATGAAATAGGAAGAGAAATTACCATTATTATGCGTATCACCTTCTATTGATTGAAATACTCCATTTATTCCTTTTGGTTTAGTTAGTTCTTTTTTGATTGAAGGCCAACTATTAGTAATTGATTTTTTCCGAATTTGAAGATAATTATCATGAACAGCATTTAATAAATCAATTTCTGAATTAAAAGCTCGTTTAAAATTTTCTGCTTCATATTTATTAAAACATTCGACTGAAAAATTTAAATACAATTCTTCAACATTTTTTAATAGTGCATTTTTTTTAATGACAAATGATTGATCGTATACTGAGTTAAATTGTTCTGGAATTTGAAATTTTATCCCAAAATATGATGCGTTGATATATTCAGGAAAATCCATCTGATTTTCAGTTAATACTTTTTGAGCAGATTTTCCCTGTTCACTTGTACAAGCTGAAATTAATAAGCAAAAAAGAATAATTGATAAATTAACTATTTTCATTTAAGTAATTTAGTTTTGTAAATATATTGAAAAAGTAAATACAAAAAAAAGAGAGCCATTTCTGACTCTCTGTATTATTGAACTAATAATCAATTTAACGTTATTTCATACGGCATTCTCATTTGAATACCAGTGTACTTTTCTAAACTTTTGATTTTTTGATAGTATTCTAAAAATTCTTCAGGAATTTTACTTGATGTTTTCATTGATGCATTGTTTTCAGAATCGTCAATCATTTCTAGTAAATCTGCCAGTTTATCTTCTTTAGCATTAGGGAAATATAAAATTTTAGATTCTTTTATTCCAGCCTTTTTTGCTGCAAATTTGATCGCATCTTCAATTCCTCCTAGTTGATCAACTAACCCAATTTTTTGTGCATCACGTCCTGTCCAAACACGTCCTCTTGCAATTTTATTGACTTGTTCAGTTGTCATACCTCTACCTTCAGCTACACGACTTAGAAAATCGAAATAAATTTCATCAACTTCATTTTGTATGATTCCAAATTCTTCAGGAGTCAATTTACGATTTAATGATAATATTGCATGAGAATTTGTAGAAGCTCTATCAAAAGTTAATCCTAATTTGTTTTCAAGCATTTTACCGGTATATGGAATCATACCAAATACACCAATTGAACCTGTAATGGTAGTCGGTTCAGCAAATATTGTAGTTGCAGGTGCAGCTATATAATAACCACCAGAAGCCGCTACATCACCCATGGAAACAATAACTTTTTTCACTTTATTTGTAAGTTTAACTTCTCTCCAAATTTCATCACTTGCTAATGCGCTTCCACCAGGACTATTAATTCTGAAAACTACTGTTTTGATAGATTTCATTTTTCGCACTTCTCTAAATAATTCACAAATGTTTTCAGATGTTAATCCGTCACCACTTGTTGAAACATCACCTTCAGCTAAAATAACTGCAATATTAGGGTCTTCAGATTTTACTAAAATTTGTTCTTGGTAAAATTTCTTTTTGGCATATTTTTCAAAGCTTAGAAAGTTAATTTCTTTATCATTTTCTAATTGAATTTTTTTACTGATCAAATCCAAAACTTCATCTCTATATTTTGTTGCATCGATTAGATTATACTTCACAGCATCTTTTGCTCTTCTGATTAATGCATTTTCTGCAATTTCATTTAATTTATCGATTGATACTTTTCTATCTTTAGAAATATCCAAACGAATGTCAGACCAAATACTTGTTAAATAACGTTCAATTTGTAATCTAGATGAATCACTCATGTTCTCTCTAAAAAAAGGTTCGACAGCGCTTTTGAAATCATTGTTTTTACCTCTTACTACTTGAATTTCAACTTCTAGCTTATCTAAAGTGTTTTTGAAAAACATCAATTCAGATCCTAATCCCATGAATTCTAAAGTTGAAGTAGGAAAGGCATAGTTCGTATTTGCTGCAGATGAAACATAATATTCTTTTTGAGTGATTACTTCACCTGAATTATAAGCAATCGCAAATTTTCCACTTTTTTCAAAATTATTTATGGCATCTCTGATTTCTTTTGCTGTCGAAAAGCCACATTTTAAATCAGATATTTCGATGAAAATTCCTTTAATGTTTTCATCTTTCTCTGCTTTCTTAAACGCGCTTAATATTGCAGATAATCCAATTTTACTTTCAATACTGAATGATCCTTTGTCGAATTTTGTACTTCCTTTTTCTCCGATTTGACCATCTAATGTTAAATGAAGAACAGTTTTATTATCAATATCTAAAGGCTTTGGTTCAAGATTTGAAAAGCCAGAAATTATTCCACTTACAATTAAAATAAAAATAAGAGAGCCAATAATTGAGACGATTAAAGCAGCAACAAAGCTTGGCCAAAATATTTTACCGAATTTAATTTTGTTTTCAGACATATGATTTTTTTTATGATACAAAATTATAATCTTAGGTTTAAAAATATTAACATTCTTTATGGATGGTTAATGAAATGGTTTGAAAGTCAAAAAAGGATGATGAGTGATTTGAATTTTATCTATGATTTTAGTCGATTCATGCAATTAATCTTGAAATTAGTCTTAATGCTAATTGAATTTTAATTATTAATTAATATATTGTACTCATTACTCTGTAAAACTATTAAACTATGAAACAAATTGTTACGATAATTTCGTTGCTGCTATTCTCCATGGCATTTGGGCAACTAAAATATTCGAGAGCTAAAATTCTCACAAATTATGAAGGTCTAAATTTATTGTCAAGTCTTGGTATTCCTATTGATCATGGCGTTCATAAAGAAAATACATTTATTATTAGTGATTTTTCATCTGATCAAATTCAAACGGCACGAGAAAATGGATTTATTGTTGAAATAATAATTGATGATGTTCAGAAATATTACGTTGAACAAAATTTATCCAAAACAAAATCTATAGATAAGAATATTGGTTGTTCTTCAATAGGAGGAAGTGGGTCAAGTTCTTTCAATCCAACTACACCAAGTAATTTTAATTTGGGGTCAATGGGAGGTTTTTTGACATATCAAGAGTTCTTGAATGAATTAGATGCAATGGCAACTCAATTTCCAAATTTAATTACGACAAAATCTGGAATTAGTAATTTTTTGACTGTTGAAAACCGTCCGATTTATTGGGTGCGAATCTCAGATAATCCAACAAGTGATGAAACAACTGAGCCTGAAGTTCTTTATTCTTCAATACATCATGCTAGAGAACCTAATGCTTTGTCTGAAGTCATTTTTTATATGTGGTATTTATTAGAGAATTATGCTTCAAATTCTGAAATTAAGTATTTAGTAGATAATACTGAAATGTATTTTGTTCCATGTGTAAATCCTGATGGATATGTATACAATCAAACTACGAATCCTAATGGTGGAGGAATGCATCGTAAAAACAGAAGAAATGTTGGGACAACAAATAAAGGTGTTGATTTAAATAGAAACTATTCATATGGTTGGGGAACAACAGGAGTTAGTACAAATGTGAATGATGATACTTATCCTGGTACGGGAGCATTTTCTGAAGTTGAGACTCAAGCAATGAAATGGTTTTGTGAAAATAGAGATTTTGTGTATGCCTCAAACGCACATACTTATTCAAATGGTTTGTTACATCCGATTGGTACGACAACAAATGAGTTTGCTGTTGATCATAATTATTTTCAAGCCTATACTGGTCATATGTCAAAGTATAATGGATATACTTATATGAAAAGTTCGTCGCTTTACCCAGCATCAGGAGATTCAGATGATTATATGTATAAGGTTGATTTAAATGTTAAGCCTCAGATATATGCAATAACACCAGAAGTTGGTAGTTCTGATGATGGTTTTTGGCCTGCTTCATCAAATATAATTGGCATATGTAAAGACATGATGTTTCCAAATTTAATACAAGCTCATTTATCTCACAAATATTTAATTGTAAGTGATTTGGATGCTTCGATTATTGAGACTCAAACAGGAGTATTTAATCATTCTGCATATCGTTTAGGTCATGAAGATGGAGCTGTTGTCATTTCAATTGAACCATTGCAGGGCATTCAATCTGTCGGTTCATCTGTTTCCTATTCTTTATCTTTAATGCAGACTCAGAATGGAACGATTTCTTATGTTTTGAATCCTTCAATTCAATTTGGAGATATAGTTAAATATGTTTTAAAAACAGATTACGGTTTATGGATCAAAAGAGATACAATTGTAAAAACATACGGTGCTATGACATTACAAATTTCAGATGATGCTTCTAACAATTCAAATTGGACTGGAGGATGGTCATTAACATCATCAGATTATTATTCTGCAAGTAATTCTTTTACAGATAGTCCTTCAGGAAACTATTCAAATAATTCAGATAAGTTTTATACTTTTTCTAATATTATAGATTTATCTCAAGCGACCGATGCAATGGTGACTTATTATGCAAAATGGGATATTGAAACTGACTTTGATATGTGTCAATTTCAAGTGTCGAATGATAACGGGGCAACTTGGAATGCGCAATGTGGTAAATACACGGTTCAAGGAACTAATGCAAACGGAAGTGTACAAGCAAATTTAGAACCTGTTTATGAAGGGTTACAATCTACATGGGTAAAAGAAGATCAGTTTTATCAGAAGGATGCTTTAGTTTAATCGATAATTCAGGTAAAGAAGTTTATAGAAAGATAATAGATAAACAAATGAATAAGTTCATTATAGATACATCGGAATTAAATAATGGTGTTTTTACTCTTGTTTTTTGTAAGCAAGATTTAATAATAAGTCCTTATAAAATAGTTATTTGTCATTAATTCATTTTGTTTAACTTTTATATCTGTTTTAGATTTTATTTTTTTCTGATTAATTTTTTATTTATAACATTATTTACATAAATTTTTAAAATAAACTTTTTTTTAAAAATTTATGTAAATAATTTAACTTTTATCGATTTAGTATGGGGGTTTAACTATTTATTCATAAATTTGTTAAGCTAATATTATAAAACGCACTACTACTATATGTTAAAATATTTTACAATATTTTTACTGTTTTCGCTATTTATAGCACCATCAAAATTTTTTGGTCAAAATTTCAATTGTAATTATGTTAGCTCAGGTGGAAACCCAGAAACACCAACACCAGTCATTCCAGTTGATCTAAGTGCTAATCCTTCTGCTATTCAGACTATTTCAATTGATATTCCATCAAATGGTTATGGTCAATGTTGTGGTTATGCTGATAATTTTAATTGTGTTACATTACAAGTAATCGTAAATCCTAATTCTGGAGGGGTATTATTTAATTTGGCAGGTGCAAATGGAAACACCTACATTCGTTTAAATGATTGTAATGCTACAGCATATGATGCAGGTCATACTTTTTGTCCCTCAGGACCAGGTCCACATTATTTTTCTTTTTGTAGAACAGGATCAACAGATTATTCAATTACTGTAACTTCTGTTCCTGCACCTACAGGCGCAGGAAATATTATTACGGCAGATGGTTGTACAGATCAATTAAGTGTTATTGGTTTAACTACTTCATCGATAACATGGAGTTCAATTGTTCAAAATGGACAAGGAGCAAATTATTATAATAATTATTTATCTAATTTAAGTGGTGGACAAGTTGGAGTTTCTGGTGTTTTGTATGATCAAGATGTAAGTTCCGTTTTAGTAACACCTCAGCCGGGTTATCCTAATACTATAACGTATCAAGTTTGTGGAAATCCAATAATTAACTCTTATTGTCCGAGTGCTGCTCCGACAAATTGGTGTTCAACTTCTTCCGTTTCGATTTACCCTACATTGTTTGCCAATGCAGGACCTGATGTAGCTATATGTGTTGGAGGGAGTGCGACAACTTTTGGATCAGCAATTGGAGGTACATTCCCCTATGTTTATACCTGGAGAAATTCTTCGGGAACCATTGTTTATACAACGACGAGTAATAATGATACTGTACCTGTTACATTTAATGTTGTAGGAGATTATACTTTAACAGTTAGTGATGCAACTGGTTGTCCAGTAGCATCGGATGTTGTAAATGTAAGTTCTTTTGTTTTTGTACCAACAGCTAATGCAGGCTCAGATATTACTGTATGCAGATCACCAACGCCTTCAGTTCAAATTAACGGAAGTGTAACTCAAACAAATACAGGATTGTGGAGTGGTGGTAATGGAACATATAATTCGAGTACAAGTGATTTGAGTTTAACTTATACACCATCAGCAGCTGAGATTTCAAGTGGAATTGTTACTTTAACATTGACACCTACAAATACAAAAGGTTGTCCTTATGTTGCTGATAATGTTACGATAAATCTACCTCAATTTACATCAAGTCTTTCTGTAAATCCAACAAATATTTCTTGTAATGGATTAACGAACGGATCAATAGATTTGAATATCTCTACAGGTACACCTTCATATTCGACTTCTTCTATTCTTTGGTCAAATGCCGCCATTACAGAAGATCTTTCTGGTTTAGGAGTAAATAATTATACGGCTACTGTAACAGATATAAATGGGTGTGCAGGTTCAATTTCTAGTTCAATAACTCAACCTGCTATTTTGACAAGTTCAATATCTTCACAAACAAATGTAAGTTGTTATGGGGGTAATAATGGAACTTTTACGGTTGTTGCAAGCGGTGGTACTTCTAATTATTTATATTCATTAAACGGTGGGGCGAATCAATCTAATGGTGTTTTTTCAAATTTAATTGCTGGTTCATATACTGTATTAATAACTGATGCAAATAATTGTTCTGTAAGTCAGATAGTAACGATCACACAACCAACAGCTCCAGTAGTATTAAGTGCAACACAAGTAGATGTTTTATGTTACGGGGGAACGACAGGATCAATAGATTTAGGTGTTACAGGAGGAACAGGAGCTTATAGCTACAACTGGAGTAACTCATCTACCACACAAGATTTAAGTGGATTAGCTGCAGGAACCTATACTGTAATAGTAA
>JAJTEO010000101.1 GCA_021300395.1 Fluviicola sp.
TGTGCTTTATTCCTTTTGAATGCAATTGTGATTCTAAAAAATCAGTCACCAAAGACTGTTCAATGATTTCTTTTTCAATCCAAGGTTTCCCATCAATTATTGGCTGAGTTCCAGCTAGAGAGATTGTAAAACCAGTCCCTGAAATAGCCAATAATAAAATCTCAGGCGTTGCTCCTATCCACGTTCCAAACAATTCACTTGAAACTAGATAAACAAACGCTTTTGGATACATTTCACACAATTTACAGAATAAATCTTCCGTTTTACGATGGTCAAATTCTTCAATTTTAACACGTGAAAAAACCGCTTTTTTGATGCCTAAACGTTCAAATGAATCTAAAAAAGAAGATGCTTCTACCAAATATTCTGATTTACTAACGATATAAGGTTTTTCAATATCAAAATGAAACTCGCCTTTACCATTTTCTAATGGTGCGAATTGAAAATAGCGATCTTTTAAAAATGTTGAAATAATGAATCCTTTTAATTCTTTTGAAGAATCAATTTCTCTAAAAAAACCTGTTTGTTCAACGATTTCTTTATCTGGAAAACGATATTTCAGAATTTCAGCCATTATTTTCTTTCAATAATCATTACGGTTAATCGCCCCGTACAAATCAACTTATTTGTTGCATCATCGAAAATATCCACTTGCCAAACATGTGTTTTTTTTCCCGCATGAACTACTTTTCCAACACCTCTTACCAAACCACTTTTTATACCACCAATATGATTTGCATTAATCTCTAATCCTACAGGTGCTTCTTTTGATAAATCAATCAATAAAGTTGAACCCATCGAGCCAATACTTTCAATCAAAGCCGCACTTGCTCCGCCATGCAACAATCCCATAGGTTGATGTGTCGTAGAATTTACAGGCATAGTAGAAACGATATAATCCTCTCCTATTTCAACGCATTGAATACCCAATGTTTCCATCAAAGTACCTTTATTAAAAGCGTTGATTGTGTCTAAATCTATTTTTCGAAATTGCATAAACGTAAAAATAAATAATAATAATTGATATTTGAAAAGTTGAGAGTTGATAATTGGGAGTTAATAGCTTTTTAACTTTTAACTTTTAACTTTTAACTTTTAACTTTTAACTTTTAACTTTTAACTTTTATACTATAACTATTGTACAATTATTAAAAATACTAACTTTGAATCATGATACAAGAAAACATCAGTTTAAAGCCTTTTAATACGTTTGGAATCGAAGCGATTACGCGATATTTCGGACGTTTTTCGTCTGTTGAAGAATTAAACCAAATTCTAACTTCTAATAAAGACAAAGAGTTACTCATTTTGGGTGGAGGAAGTAATATTCTTTTAACCAAAAACTTTGATGGTTTGACATTGATCAATGAAATCAAAGGTTTTGAGGTCACAAAAAACGATGGAGATTCTGTTATTGTTAAATCAGGAGCTGGTGAAATTTGGCATGAATTTGTTCTAAAATGTATCGAAAATAATTTTTCAGGTGTTGAAAATCTTTCTCTAATTCCTGGAAGTGTTGGAGCGAGTCCAATGCAAAACATTGGAGCTTATGGTGTTGAAATCAAAGATGTTTTCGAATCGGTTGTAGCGTATCATATTCCAACAGGAGAAATTCATACTTTTTCGAAAGAAGAATGTGAATTTGGTTACCGCGAAAGTGTTTTTAAAAGAAAATATAAAGGGCAATATGTCATCATTTCCGTTTCTTATAAACTTTCTCTTTCAGCTCCAAAAGTAAATACATCTTATGGTGCGATTGAAAGTGAGTTAAAAGAAATGAATATTTCAACGCCTTCAATCAAAGATGTAAGTCAGGCCGTAATCAACATACGATCTAGTAAATTACCGAATCCAAAAGAGATCGGAAATGCCGGTAGTTTCTTTAAAAATCCTGTAATCTCTAAAGAACTATTCGATAAATTAATCGTTGAGTTCCCTACTATACCTAACTATCCAGCAGAAAACGATGGTAAAAAAATTGCAGCAGGATGGTTAATTGAACAATGTGGTTGGAAAGGAAAAACATTAGGTCATTATGGTGTTCACAAGTTACAAGCTTTGGTTTTAGTTAATTATAAGGGAGCAACTGGAACAGAAATTTACGATCTATCTACATCAATTATAAAAGATGTTGAAGATAAATTTGGAATTACCTTAGAAAGAGAAGTCAATATTCTTTAACATTGAAAAGAACTCGAGTTTAGTAAGTTCGATATTAATTCTAAAAAGCTTATCTAAACCCATTTTTTTGAATTAACTTTGTTTATATTCTTATAGAGCGATGGAATTTAAATTAAATACGATTGAAGAAGCAATCGAAGAAATAAAAAACGGAAAAGTTATCATTGTAGTTGACGATGAAGATCGTGAAAACGAAGGTGATTTTTTAACTGCAGCTAGAAATGTGACTCCTGAAATCGTAAACTTTATGGCGACTCATGGTCGTGGTTTAATTTGCGCACCACTTCCTGAAGAGCGTTGCGACGAATTAGGTTTGGAATTGATGGTTAAATCAAATTCTGCTGTTTATGAAACAGCTTTTACGGTTTCTGTCGATTTAAACGGACATGGTTGTACAACTGGTATCTCAGCAAGCGATCGTTCTAAAACAATTCAAGCATTAATAGATCCTAAAATTCATCCTTCTGAATTAGGAAAACCAGGTCATATTTTCCCATTAAGAGCTAAAAAAGGTGGTGTTTTACGTCGTGCTGGTCACACTGAAGCTGCTGTAGATTTAGCGAGAATGTCAGGATTTGAACCTGCTGGAGTTATTGTAGAGATCTTGAACGAAGATGGAACAATGGCGCGTTTACCTGAATTAGTTGAAATCGCTAAAAAATTCGATTTAAAGATTATTTCAATCGAAGATTTAATTGAATATAGAATTAAAAATGAATCACTTATAGATAAATTGGTAGATGTAAAAATGCCAACTGTTTGGGGTGATTTTGATTTAATTGCTTATAAAGAGAAAAATTCTGGCCAAGAACATTTAGCTTTAGTAAAAGGTGAATGGAAAAAAGGTGAACCTGTTTTAGTGAGAGTTCACTCTTCTTGTATGACAGGTGATATTTTTGGTTCTTGTAGATGCGATTGCGGACCTCAACTTCATAAAGCAATGGAAATCATTGAAAAAGAAGGTAAAGGTGTAATTGTTTACATGAATCAAGAAGGCCGTGGAATTGGACTTGTAAATAAATTAAAAGCTTATAAACTTCAAGAAGAAGGTTACGATACTGTTGAAGCTAATTTAAAATTAGGTTTCAAAATGGACGAAAGAGATTATGGAATTGGTGCTCAAATCATTCGTGATTTAGGTATTTCAAAAATTCGACTAATGTCTAATAATCCCACAAAAAGAACTGGATTGGTTGGTTACGGTTTAGAAATTGTTGAAAATGTAGCTCTTGAAGTAGACAGTAACATACACAATGTAAGTTATTTAGAAACAAAAAGAGACAAAATGGGGCATTCATTAAAAATGAAAAAATAATGCTTTCATCAAAAGGCTTGACAAAATCGTATGATTCTCTTCAAATATTAAAAGGAATTGATTTAGAAATATCCAAAGGTGAGATTGTTTCTATAGTTGGCTCGTCAGGTGCTGGAAAAACTACATTACTTCAAATTTTAGGAACGTTAGACCGTCCTGATAAAGGTTTTTTCTCAATTGATGGGACGGAACCATTTTTACTTTCTTCAAAAAAACTTTCAGAATTTAGAAATTCAAACATTGGTTTTATCTTTCAATTTCATCAATTATTACCAGAATTTACAGCAATAGAAAATGTATGTTTACCTGCATTAATTAAAGGTGTAAATATGGTTGATGCAAAAAAAGAAGCAATCAAAATATTAAGTATTTTAGGATTAGCTGAAAGAGCTGAACACAAACCAAGTCAACTCTCTGGAGGTGAACAACAGCGAGTTGCAGTGGCTCGTTCGTTAATCAACAATCCTAAAATTATTTTTGCAGATGAGCCTTCTGGAAATCTAGATACTCAAAATTCGAAAGAATTGCATCAGTTATTTTTTGACTTGCGTCAAGAATTCAATCAAACATTCGTCATTGTTACCCATAATGAAACTCTTGCCAATATGGCCGATCGAAAATTGGTGATGGCGGATGGAAACCTAATGTAATTTTAGATTTTGAATTTTAAATTTTGAATGATTGATGTATCGATTTAAAAACAAATCTGAATTAATCGCATTTTTGGATGAAAAGGCTGAGCAATATAATTCAACTGAATTTATTCAAACTGACCCAATTCAATTACCTCATCGTTTTTCAAAGAAAGAAGACATTGAAATTATCGGTTTCTTAGTTTCTACAATTGCTTGGGGAAATCGAACAAGCATCATCAAAAACGGAGAAAAATTAATCGAAATCATGGAAAATTCACCTTTTGAATTCATCCAAAACTACAACGATTCTTCTGCTAAAGACTTACATTTCGTTCATCGCACGTTTAATGTGTATGATCTTGATTTTTTCTTTAGAAGTTTAAAAAACATTTACCTCAAAGGCGGACTTGAAAAGGCCTTTTCTCCCCACTCTTCAGTGTTTGGTTCTCAAGGTAGAATCATCAATTTTAGAACTGAATTTTTAGAAACCTTACACGAACAACGCTCTGAAAAACATATATCAAATCCAGCTGGAAACTCAGCTGCGAAAAGACTTAACATGTTTCTAAGATGGATGTGTAGAAAAGATGAAAATGGAGTTGATTTTGGAATTTGGGATTCGATTCCTATGAGTGAACTATCAATTCCACTTGATGTACACACAGCAAATGTTGGCCGAAAATTAAATCTAATTACTCGAAAACAAAACGATGGTAAGACGTTAGATGAAATTATGTCACACCTGAGAGAATTCAATAGCACAGATCCTTCCAAATACGATTTTGCTTTATTTGGATTGCCGGATTCCCTAGTCCAGCAATGGACTTCATCGATTTAACCATTGATATGAACAAACATTTAATCAAACATCCATCTGCAACATTTTATGGACGTGTGAAAGGAGTATCAATGAAAGATGCCGGTATCAATGATGGTGATTTATTGGTAATTGATAAAAGTATCAATCCATCTAATGATAAAATTGCTGTTTGCTATATTGATGGAGACTTTACAGTAAAAAGAATTAAAATTGAAAATGATTGCATCTGGCTAATACCAGAAAATGAAATTTATCGCCCTATTAAAGTTACAAGTGATAATGATTTTATAATATGGGGAATTGTTACACATGTCATAAAAGCTTTTTAATATGTTTGCCCTTGTTGATTGCAATAATTTCTACGCATCGTGTGAGCGATTATTTAACCCTTCTTTAATCGGTAAACCCATTGTTGTATTATCTAATAATGATGGTGCTGTTATTGCTCGAAGCAACGAGGCCAAAGCACTAGGTATACCAATGGGCGCTGTTGCTTACCAATATGAAAAGTTTTTTCTTGAGAATGGTGTCAATGTCTTTTCTGCAAATTTCGCACTATATGGTGATATGAGTAGTCGCGTTATGACCATACTTCAAGAATACACGCCAGAATTGGAAATATACAGTATTGATGAAGCATTTTTAAAATTGGTAGGTTTTGAGTATTTCGATTTGAATCAATATGGATATGATATCCAAAAACATGTTCGAACTTGGTCTGGCATTCCTATATGTATCGGTATAGCTCCAACCAAAGCTCTAGCAAAAGTAGCTAACAAAATAGCTAAGAAGTACCCACAACGGACGAATAATTCTTATGTAATAGATACTGAAGAAAAAAGAATCAAGGCTCTTAAATGGCTTAAAATAGAAGATGTATGGGGTATCGGTAGAAAGCATTCTATAAGACTAAAAGAAATTGGTGTTCATACAGCCTATGACTTCACACAAATCAATGATGCTTGGGTGAGACGTAATCTATCTGTAGTTGGATTACGTTTAAAACATGATTTAGCAGGAATACCAACATTGGATTTGGAGGATATTAAACCAAGAAAGAATATAGCGACCACACGTTCTTTTGAACGAAACTTAACTCATTACCAAGATCTAAAAGAAAGAATTACCACATTTGCTGTTAGTTGTTCTGAAAAATTGAGAAAACAAAATTCATGTTGTACAAGTGTAATGGTATTTATAAGAACAAATAACCATCGAACAGAACTCGAACAATACAATAACAGTATTGTGATAAAACTTCCATTCCCTACAAACTCTAGTATTGAAATAGCTCAATTTGCCTGTGAAGGATTGAATAAAATCTATCGAAAAGGATATCAATACAAAAAAGCAGGTGTCATTATTATGGATTTTAGACCACAAAACGAAATACAGCTGAATATTTTTAACAACAGTAATCCAAAGCATTCTCCACTAATGAAAGTAATTGATAAAATCAATGCTTCGTTTGGTCAACAAAAAATAAAATTAGCTAGCCAAGATCTTAAGAGAGTTTGGAAAATGAAACAGGAACGATTATCCCCAAGATATACAACAAAATTGAGCGATGTGATTTTGATTAAATGTTGACAACTAAAGATCAAATTTCGACTAAAAATTAAATATAATTACTCTTAAACAAAACAACAGTAAAACTTATTGAAAAATCATATATAAACTGAAAGAAATAAATTACTAATGCTGACCATGCAAAATCATTTTAGGAATATTCGGACCTGGTGTATTTGAAAAATACTCAACAATTATCATTCTTTTCATTAAAAAATTAGTATATTACATTTTAAATTTGCTAAAATGAAATTTCTCTCTATCCTCATTTTGTCGATTATTTCTATAAATAGTCACAGTCAGAAAACTAGTTATAAGCATACTTATCAAATTACCCCTTATTTAGAGTCTCATCATAACAGTGTAAAAATTGATACGTTAGATTTTAATTCTAAGTATAATTTACACATGACTTTTACCGATCATGATGACCAACCTTTAAAAAAAATCGAAATTGTTTTAAAAAATGTAGACACATCATTTACATTGACAACCGACTCGCTTGGAATGATTGATTTAAACACGGAGTTTAAAATTTTTAAAATTGATATTCATGAAGAAAAATATCAAAAAGTTCAAAGTTTAATTCTATTAGAAAATCATCATTTAATCAGTTATAAAATCAAACTATGTGAATTAAGTGATTTAGAAGACTTGTATTTTATCAAATCTAAAGAGCAATTATCAGATGAAGATATCAGTGAAATTAGAGATTGTTTAGAGAATAGTCCTAAAATAGAAGATTGCAATATGGAAGGCGATTACATCATTGTCGTTGAAAATAAAAAATCCTCATTGTAATTAAACAACGAGGATTTATTTTTATCTTCTATTTTAATATTAATTCTAACCGCCTTTTTTCAATTGAATTGGTGAAGCTGCAGGTGAACTAGCTGGCTTATCATTAACTTTTGCTGGCGAACTAGCAGGAGTTGACGTTTGTTTTGATGGTATATTAATTTTCACCGGACTACTAGTTGAATTAGTTGGATTTTGTTTTGAAGGAGACGATGCAGGAACAGAAGTTTTATTCCCCTCAAAAATAGACGGATTAACTTTTATTGATTCATTTTGTTTAGATGAAACAGAAGTAGGTTTTTCAGTACTTGTAGAAATTGTTTGAGGTGTTGGATTTGAAACAGGAGCTGAATTTGGATTCTTCTCGTTTGATTGCTCAATAACCTCTCCAGGTTTAACACTATTTGTATTTACACCTTTCCCATTTTCAAAAACCGATATTGGTTTATTCACCTCTTTAACTGGTGTTGGAATTTTTGTTAGTACTACATCACGAGTTGGATCTTCTATAACGGGTCTTGGAGAAGGTGGGATATTCAAATAAGCATTATCAAAAATACAACCTTTCAAATCTTCTCCTGTAATTCCCATTTCTTGGCATTTACGACTTGCATTTGTACGTTGTTTTGTACTCAAATCTCCAACTGTTCTATGAACAACAGGGAAATTCACATCTGTAAACGTAGCTGTATTTTGTCCAATTCCATAATCAAATAAAGAAGTTAAATCTGTAATTCTCCAGCTTGATCCGAAATCACGCGTTAAACGATCTAAATAATCTTTCTCTTGTTTATTAGCTGTTTGAGTTATTTCTCTATCGCCAAAAACAGTACTATACTTGCTCATTGAAGCATATAAGTCAGAATTATTATTTCCTCTTACAGATAAATCATCTTTTGGTGTTCCATTGGCATTTCCTAATAAACCTTCATATCCACCCATTACACATGGATAAATAAAAGTTGAAACATTCATTGTATTAAAACGAGCGTTATTACTCATTTGAAGTGTAACTTTTTCACCAGTTGGCCAAGTTACAATGTAATCATTTCCTTTACTTCTAACTGTTCCACCATGAGGTAAAAAATAAGTACTTGTTGTCACACGAATTGGAGCACCTTCCAAACGAATAGGCGTTGAAATATCTGAATCGGGTTTTTCATTGGCATAAAAACACAAACGATCTCCACCAACATTCATTGCAATCGCCGTGTTCAAAGAAAAATCATCTCCATTTGCAGTTTGTCTCGCTTGAACATTCACATATCCAGTTTGAGATTTTGCTAAAGTAAATTCTCCTACTGATTGAAGTGAAAATGAATTTCCATCAAATGACGAAAAATGTGGATCTCCGTAAGTTCTTCCTGAAGTAGTTCTACAAGTTGATCTTGAGAAAAACTCAGAAACAAACAACCATAAAGTAGAATTCGAAGCCAATGAAGGATCGTTTCTTCGTGAATCTGAAATTGTTCTTAATTTTTCTTTTCGTTCGAATGGTAAAACAGAATACATTTCAAAAGGTGTAAAATCCTCTGGAAAAGTTCTTGAAGGAATTGGATTATTTTGAGCCATTGCTAACAAACTATTTGAAAGCCACTCTCCACGAACCGAATCCCATTGAACTAATTCTGATTTAATTTCATCATATTCTTTCACGGTTCTTAAGTCCTGAGAATATGCTAAATTTAAACTAGTGATGCTGAATCCAATACTTAATATGATGTATTTTATTTTCATAAACATAAGGTTTAATATTTCTATTTAGAATTTTTCAATTACTGTGCCAAAAAAAAATAAATGTTGCATAAACCATGTAACATTTTGTTATTTAATCGTTATTAAACTGTTTTGGTTAAGATACTTAAATTGTTTTGAAATAAATCGTTTCGCATTTCGTATCTAACTTGCTATTAGTTTAAATTGAAAGTTCGTTTTTAGATTTCTACTCCACAGAAATATGAAAGCGAACTTTTGATCTTTATGTAATATATTCCTTAAATTTAACTGATTTTTAAATTTCAAGATGAATATATATTTTAAACTTATCGACAAAACTTCTCTAAACGAAGTGCTTGAGCTTTTTAAAATTGCTGCAACATCCATTCAAAAAAAGAATTTAACGCAATGGAGTCAATGGTTAAATCCAACTGAAAAAGATATTGAATGGCTTTTAGATGGATTTGATAAAAATGAATTTTATTATGTCTACAATGACGAGAATCAACATATTGGAATGTTTCGTTACTTAAATACAGATGAAGTTTATTGGGAAACTCAAAACCCTCAAGCGAGATATGTTCATTCATTGGTTGTGAAAAAAGAATTTGGTGGACAAAATTTAGGTGAATTAATTTTGAGAAAAATTGAAGCTAAAATTTTGGAAGATCACTGTTCCATTTTCAGATTAGATTGTAATGCAGCTAATCCTTATTTGATTCAATTTTATGAAAATTTAGGATTCAAACAAGTAGGTACTTTTCATAAAAATGAAACATCTTCATTTAATTTGTATGAGAAAAACTTGTTGATAAAATAATCTATCACAGAATTGAATTATACTTAAATTTACCTTAAAATAATCCATTATGAACTCAGAAATCTCAACAGAAGAATTACATAAAGAATTTATCTCTAAAATTTGTCAAACAGGCAAGGTTTGGGCATTGGAATACAATGAAGAGTTTGCTTCTGCTGATTCTGAAGAATATGAAGACGAAGATGGAAATCCTGCTGAAATGATATGTTTTTGGTCTGAAGAAAGTAAGGCACAAGAATGCATCAATAAAGAATGGAAAAATTATAAAATCGAGGTAATCTCTCTAAGTGAGTTTATTGAAAACTGGTGTATTGGTATGTCAAACGATCAATTATTGATTGGTTCTGACTTTACGAAACAACGAATCGGTCATGAATCTGATCCTTTAGAAGTTATTTTAGAAATTAATGAAGAATGTTTATTGAAAAAATTCAACATTAAATTGGAAAATTATTCGTCACTTGTTACATTAGCTAAAGAAATTAGAAAAGTATTAATCACAGAAGAATAAAAAATGACAAAAACCATCCTATCTTTCACCTTCATCGCGACACTTTTTGTTGCTTGTATTAACGAAAAATCAATTACAGATTCCAATCAAATTGTTGAAACTGGAAATGAAATTACTAAAACAATTTCATTAGCTGAATTTGATAAAATTGATTTATCAGGAACAGATAATATTACAATCAAACAAGGGCCAATTCAAGAAATTGTAGTGACAGGTCACGAAAATATCATTGAACGTTTAAACAGAAAAGTGGAAAACAACGAATGGAAAGTGACACTTTCAAAAGGAAATTATAAAAAATGTCATTTAAAAATTTTCATCACTGTTCCTTCTATTCAACAATTAAAACTCACAGGAGTTGGAGATATTAATTTAGAGCATTTCGATCAATTAAATGAATTAACTCTATTATTGGATGGCGTAGGTGATATTAATTGCAATAACTTAGAACCTATCAATCAACTTAATGCAACATTAAATGGTGTTGGAGATTTTAATTTTGACAATTGTAAGACAATAAATAAATTAGAATTAAAACAAAATGGAGTTGGTGATTTCAATGCGTTTTCAACTGAAACGACTGTTGCAAATATTCATTTATCAGGTACGGGTGATTGTCATGTAAAAGTAACAAGCAAATTAGACGCTAAACTTTCTGGAGTTGGTGACATTAACTACAAAGGAAATCCACAAGTGAATCAAAAAATAACTGGATCAGGAAAAATTATTAAGCGATAAAAAAATCCGAAGGTTATTCCTTCGGATTTTTTTTGTTTTCAACTTCTTTTACTTTTAATCGCTTTGCATCTTTGAGTGACTTATTCAACATCCACTCTATCTGACCATTGACACTGCGAAATTCATCTGCAGCCCATTTTTCAATAGCCTTCATTGTTTCAACATCAATTCGTAAAGCAAATGATTTTTTCTCAGCCATGATCTATTGATTCAATGTTCCTGTATTAATTACTGGTTTTGTTTCACTATCACTACTGCTGATGCTTGTTGTCTTCTCAACATTGAATGAGCAATTTCTGGAGCATATGCTAAATAACCAATTCTTGCTTCAATAACTTCAATTCCAGCTAAAACTAAACGTTCTGTAATTTCTTTTTCTAAAGCAGAATTGACATCATCAAAATTTGTACTTAATGTCACCGTTGCTCGTTCATCTTCGAAATGATCGTAAGGAAATGAACCTGCTAATTTACGAACAGCTGAATCCGTTTGTACTTTAATGAAGTTCTGATAGTTATCTACATCAAACGTTGCTTTGTAAGTATCTTCTACTTTCCAAACCAAGATAACGCTAATCAAAATTGGATTCCCCATTTTATCATTCACTTTGATCTTTTCACTTTCAAAGTTTCTAGCTTTCAAGGATAAAGTCGTTCTTGTGTATAAAGGATTCATCCAAAACAAACCATTTTCTTTTACACTTCCTTTATATTCTCCAAACAATAGAAACACTTTCGAATTGTTTGGACTAATTACGTTTAATCCGATCAATAACAATAGTGCCACTGGAATTAGAGCTCCTCCTAAAATGTAATTTTTAATGCTGAATCCAACGATGATTCCTACAATTAATAAAACAACCATCACTAAAGCTAATTTCCCGCTTAATGGTTGTAAAACTTGTTCTTTTTTCATGATTATTTTATTTAAATTGATATTAAATTGATATCACAAATGTAATGATATTTTTGAATAAAAAACTTCTTTAACGACTTTTAACATTTTAATTTAAAATCACTATTTAATTCAAAGAAATCAATGCTTTAATAATAATCAATATCTTTACACTTCATTATTTTCGACGCATGAAAGCCAAAAAAAAAGAACAACCAAAAGAAAAAGAAAAACTACATCCTCGCAATCAACATAAAGAGCGATACGATTTTGTTGCTTTGATTAAAAGTTGTTCTGAATTAGGTGAATTTGTTAAACCAAATATTCATGGTGATGATTCGATTGATTTTGCAAACCCTGATGCTGTTAAATGGTTGAATAAAGCCATATTAAAACATTATTACGGTATTAATTATTGGGATATTCCTGAAAATTATCTTTGTCCACCAATTCCTGGAAGAGCTGATTACATTCATCATATTTCTGATTTACTTCGAACTTCCAATTATGGAAAAATTCCAACAGGACAGAAAGTAAAATGCGTCGATATTGGTGTAGGAGCCAATTGTGTTTATCCAATCATCGGTATCAAAGAATATGATTGGTCTTTTATCGGAAGTGATGTTGATCCTATTTCGATTGAATCGGCTCAAAAAATAATTGATTCAAATGAAAATTTACAATCGAAAATAGAATTACGTCTTCAGCCTGCTAAAAATGATGTTTTTAGAAACATTTTAAACGAAGATGAATTAATCGATGTGACAATTTGTAATCCTCCATTCCACTCTTCTTTGGAAGAAGCTACAAAAGGAACGAATCGTAAAATCAAAAATTTATCAGATAAAAAACCAACTAAAACCGTTTTGAATTTTGGTGGTCAAAATGCTGAATTATTCTGTGAAGGTGGTGAAGAGCGATTTATTGGAACAATGATTCGTCAAAGTCGTCAGTTCAGAAATTCTTGTTTTTGGTTTAGCTCATTGGTTTCTAAACAATCAAGTTTAAAAAGCATACAAGAAGCGTTGAAAAAAGCAGAAGTTGAAGAAACGATTACTATCCCGATGGGACAAGGAAATAAAACAAGTCGAATTGTAGCTTGGACCTTTCTAACAAAAGAGCAACAAAAGATTTGGAAAAACACCAAATGGAATGCTAAATTTTAAGTTTCAGTAATTTCTTATATTTGAACATTAGAATAAAAAAACAATAAAGTCGATGCTTTTCAATTCTGTTGAATTTCTTTATTTTCTTCCACTAATAGTTTTTCTATTCTACGTTCTACGTCCAAATTTTAGAATCTACTTATTGATTGCAGCAAGTTTCTACTTTTACATGAGTTGGAATCCGTTGTATCTTTTACTGATGCTAACGACAACATTTACAAACTTTTTTGCTGGAATATTAATTAGCAGATTCTTTTCTAAAATTCATCGGAAAATCATACTTTTTGGTAGTTTAATCATCAATTTTGGTTTGTTATTTTACTTTAAATATTCAAATTTTATCATTGAAAATTTAAATACACTCTTTATCAAATTTAAAATTGAACATCAACCAATTGAATTTTTAGACATTATTTTACCCATTGGGATTTCGTTCTACACATTCCACACAATCAGCTACACGTTAGACGTTTACAAGAATAAAATTCAACCAGAAAGAAATGTTTTTACATTTGTTTTATATGTCAGCTTCTTCCCTCTTTTAGTCGCTGGACCAATTGAACGTTTCTCGGCGTTGATGCCTCAATTCAAAGAAAAAGCAATTCTATCTAGAGAAAATTTTTCCATCGGTTTAAGAATGATCCTTTATGGCTTTTTCTTAAAAATGGTTGTTGCTGATAATCTTTCCATTCTTGTTGATCAGAGTTACGCTAACATTTCGTCTACCAGTAGTATTAATTTGCTACTTACGCTGTTCCTTTATTCATTTCAAATCTATTGTGATTTTAATGGCTACACGACAATTGCTTTGGGAATTGCAAAGTTATTCAACATCAACTTAACGCAAAATTTCAAAACACCTTATTTTAGTCAATCTTTAACGACTTTTTGGAGAAAATGGCACATCACCTTAACTACTTGGTTCAGAGATTATATTTACTATCCTTTAGGTGGAAATAGAACGACATTAACAAAATGGATCTTGAGTACTTTACTCGTATTTTTCGTAAGTGGATTTTGGCATGGTGCAAATTGGACTTTTGTACTTTGGGGAGTTTTAAATGGAATGATCATCATCATCGAAAAATTAACCGGTTTTGACAAAAGAAGTAAGTCACTCTTTATTAACATCTTAAAAGGTGGAAGTGTATTTCTAGTTGTAAGTTGTCTTTGGGTTTTATTTAGAAGCCCTTCGATTGAAGTTGCGACTCTTTTCTTTGAAAATCTATTTCATAATTTCCAATTAACTTCTGAACTGCCAAGTATCGAGACAGTTGTAATTCTACTCATCTTTATTTGTTTTGATTTCTTGACGAGACATTCAAACTTTGGAACGTGGCTCCATGACAAATCCATTTATATCAGATGGGGAATTTATTTTCTACTAGGATTTTTGATTATGAGTCAATCTGGAACTGATATGCAACCATTCATTTATTTTCAATTTTAAGATGGAATTTTTCAAATATTTCTTTACACGAATGATGGTAGTTGGTATTTTTTTACTGATTGCGAATCAATTGTATAAAGCGACCTATTGGAAAAAAGATGTTGGAAACCATAGTGATTCATTGGAAAGTTTCTGGGAATTACCTGCAAATACTGAAAACATCTATTTTGGTGAATCTTCTAATTTTCATGTTGTTGATCCGAAAAAAGGAAGACATAGTATCAGTATCATGCTCGATTCATTATTGAAAGATAAAAAAATTGGAACAGTTGATAAACCTGGTTTACATGCTGGAACCTATTTGGCTGTATTGAAAAATATTCCTGAAGAAATGCCTTTGAAAATGATAATCGTCACGATGAATTTACGGTCTTTTGATGCAGATTGGCGTAATTCAGTTGGAGAAAACTATTTAGCGAAAACCAAACGATTAATAGCACCGAATTTGCCAATTATTCCAAATTTCAAATACAACGATGTCATTAAGTGGGATTCAGCGATGGCTTGGCACACTTGGCTTGGCAAGAATCCAAATTTAACGGAAGAAAACATCGGTTTGGCTTGTCATTACATTAAAAACTTTGCTTTTAAAATCGATCCAAAAACCAACCAACGTATTAAGGATTTTGACGAAATAGTTGAAATCGCAAAAAAACGTCACATTAAAATCGTGTTTAATTTACTTGCTGAAAACATGGCAGAAGCGAATAAATTGGTAGGTAAAGAATTGATTTATTTAATGGAAAACAACAGAAAATTTTTGATCAACCGTTATCATCGAAATGGAAATCTTGTAGTTGATAATTTATACGCCATTCAAGACAATCATTTTGTTGATCGAAATTGGCCAACTGAACATTATACCCGCGCAGGTAAACTAATTATTGCAAAAAACATTCAAAAAGTATTAATTTCGAAAGGAATTTCAAAAAAATAGAACAGCATGAGTAAATTACAGTTTTTTAAAAAACCAATCGTTATTCTTGGTGTCATTTGTTTTTTAGCGGTTTTAATTGTGACCTTACAAGGAGCACTTCATGGAACGAAAACTTACGAAGAAGGTGGAATTGAATATACGAAATACAATAATTACGTCATTTTCAAACAATCGTATTTTCATTTAATTGAAAACAAAGATTTGTATCAACTTTATCCCCAAGAACATTGGGATTTATATAAATACAGTCCAACGTTCTCTTTATTCATGGGGCTTTTAGCCTACCTTCCCGATTTCCTAGGTTTACTTATTTGGAATTTATTAAATGCCTTTGTCTTGTTTTTTGCTTTATGGAAACTTCCTTTTAGTTCTGATAAAAAACGAATTTGGGCTTTTTTGTTTTTAGTCATCGAACTTGTTACTTCCCTTCAAAATGCACAAAGTAATGGATTAATGGCTGGTTTAATTATCTTGGCCTTTGTCTATTTAGAAAAGAAAAATATCGCTATTGCAACTCTATGTATCGTTGCAACAATCTTTATCAAACTCTTTGGAATTGTAGCTTTTGCGCTCTTTTTATTCTACCCAAACAAACTGAAATCTGCGCTTTACACGCTAGGTTGGATTTTACTTTTAGGCGTTTTACCACTCATCTTAATTTCACCTGAACAATTGACGTTTCTCTACAAAAGCTGGGGGAATCTTTTACAAAACGACCACAGTATTTCTATCGGTTTTTCTGTTTCAGGATGGTTATTCACTTGGTTTGGATTGAATCTTAAAACAGTTAGTTTAGTTGTTGGAACGCTTTTATTTTGTGTTCCATTCATTCACTATAAATATTTTAACGAAGTACGATTTAAACTTTTATACTTAGCCTCTATCCTACTCTGGATTGTCATTTTTAACCACAAAGCAGAATCTCCAACCTTCGTAATCGCTGTAACAGGAGTTGCCATTTGGTTTTTCACACAGGAATTCAATAAATTAAACTTTTCATTTTTAATGCTTGCGCTATTATTTACTGTTTTAGCTGCTACAGATTTATTCCCAAAGTTTATTCGTGATGACTATTTTGTTCCTTATGTTGTAAAAGCTGTTCCTTGTATATTTATCTGGGGGAAAATTACTTGGGAGTTGATGTTTTATCCGAAATCACTGAATCGAATTTAACATTACTTCTCATCCCAATCAAAATGTTTTCGCTTATACGGAAACAAATCGACTAATTCTCCAGAGAAATAAAACTCATAAGCTACTGCGCCAAATGTGTATTCTTGTTCTCTAATTTTAAAGACAGATCCTCCAACTTCAGGATGTTTTTTCGGCACCGATTTAGAATAACCTAAATTGAACAATGAAGCAAAAATTTCAGGTCGATTATCGATTGGATAACCTGCTTTTTTCCATTGCGTTCTAATTTGCTTGATGAAAACGGCAGCATACAAATAAGAATAATAATGATTCGTGTATTGAACCAAACGTTGAACACAAGTACTCATTGTATCATTAATTCCGTTCGTGTAATTGGTTACGGTATCGTAATCTAACAAATGAGCATATTGATTTCCTAAGTAATATTTACTTGTTGAATCTTTTAAATACGTTTCGATTCGTTTCGCTGTAAATTCTTTGATTCCAGTCACACCATAGGACATATTGTTTTCTAGTGCCAAGGTTTTCATTGGAGCGATGAATTCTTTGTATTTCTCTCTTCTTGAATTAAATAAACGCACTTGTTCACCAACCAAACACGCAACAATGTAACGTGGTTCAACACCAGTTACTTGGGCAGCAGAATCAATGTACTTTTTATCTTTCGCTACAGCCTCTTTGAAACACTTCCATTCGGCGATGTTCATCCATTCATAAACACTTAATCCCGTAACTTTCTCATCGTTTTTACGAGATCTCAGCGCTCTCATCTCCTTTTGATAAGCCTTGTTTTTCATCAATCGAATATCGATCGCATCCAACATTTGAAGAACCAATTTCTCGTCTTTCGTATCTTGATAAGCAGTTAAAATATGTTGTGCATTTTGAGGATAAAATTCATTCAAAATGATAATTCGATTCAACACTTCTAATCGATGCTTCGCAACAGAAACACTATCAACTTTAAAAGATTGATTGTACTTATCACTCATCGATTGAAAGTAACGATTATTCACATCCACTTTTCCTGAATCTTTCGTCCATTGAAATTTCATCGCTAAATACGTTCCAACTAAGAAAAAACCGTATAATGCAAAAATGTAAAGGAAAGTTAAGTATGGAATTCTTTATCTTTTACTTTTTATCACTAGAAATTAAAACGAAAGAATGCTCAATAAGTTTCGTTTTAGAAATTATTATTAGAATTAATAAAATGCTTTTATCAAAATTTGAGTAAAGCATGTAAAGTCTTTTAGCATATACCTATTCAAAGGTGACAATTTTCTGAGAGACGAGATACGTTAAGAAATCAATAAAAGTCAAGCCGTTTACTTTTGTGTTTTTTAAATTCAATTTATATGATCGTTTTTTTGATTTCTATTTTGCCTAATTAACTTCAATTTTAAATCGTCATATATTATTCCAATAATTAGAATTGTTGCTGCAATTGCTAACACATATAACTTTAATACAGAATAAAATACGCCTCCTAAAAGTCCACCAATAAAGAAAAAAGCAATAATTGTCAATCTTAATTTTATTGAAGAATAAAGTTTGTCTTTCAAGTCTTTTTGTTTGTAAAAAAACAATTGAGATAGTTCAATTCCTAAGTCTGTAAACAATCCGGTCAAGTGTGTAGTACGAACAGTTGCATTAGAAATTCTAGTTACTAATGAATTTTGTAAACCCATTGTAAAAAGCAAAGAACAAGCTAGTATATCAGGGCTTTTTGATATTAAAAATTGTCCAAATACCGCCAACAAAAACAAAAAAACACTTTCGATAATTGTCGGAATAATATAAATTAATCTATTACTCGTTTTTGAAATAATTTCAACTAGAAGATTAGAAACAAATGAACCCAAGAAAAAGAAAAAAATGTATAAGAAATAAATAAAACCCTGCCAAAAATTGAGCTTAAAAACTTCGTCAACAAAAAAAGCGAAGTGTCCAGTTACATTTGTTGTCAAGCGTTTAACAGCTAAAAAACCAGCAACATTTACAATACCTGCTACAAAAGAGAGTAACGTAGCAATTCTTAAATTATGCTTTAATGTTCTTGTATTTCCTTTGTGTCTAAACATAAATAGTTGTTAAATTGCAAATTTTAAACCCTTACAAAAAAGTATATAACTTACTGATAAATAAAATATTAATTAAACAAAAAAAGCTGTCCTTAACAGACAGCTTCTCACTATATATTATTATCACAAATTAAGCGTACATCTCCACTTGCATTTGAGAAATTTTAGCATCTGCTAAATACGCATCGTAAGGCATCATTTTATCAATAATACCTGTTGGAGTGATTTCGATGATTCTGTTAGCTACTGTATTCACTAACTCATGATCATGAGATGTAAAGATCAACTGACCTCCAAAATCAACCATTCCGTTATTTAATGCTGTAATAGATTCCAAATCTAAGTGATTCGTTGGCTCGTCCATCATGATTAAATTCGCTTTCGCAAACATCACTTTAGATAACATACAACGAACTTTTTCTCCTCCTGAAAGTACTTTTGCACTTTTCAATGCCTCTTCTCCTGAGAACAACATACGACCTAAGAAACCTCTTAAGTTTACTTCTTCACGCTCTTCATCTGTTTGAGCATATTGTCTCAACCAGTGAATTAATGGAAGATCATCCTCAAAATAAGCATGATTATCATTTGGTAAATAAGCTGTAGTAATTGTTGTCCCGTAAGTAAACTCACCTGTATCAGGTTGTTGGTTACCATTCAAAATCTCAAAGAAAGTTGTAACTGCTAATGAATTTTTAGAAATAATTGCAATTTTATCTCCTTGGTTCATTGTAAACGTTAAATCTTTGAACAATGTAACTCCTTCGTATGTTTTACTTAAATTATCTGCAAATAAAATTTGATTTCCAGCATCTCTCTCTTGGTGGAAAGTAATTCCTGGATAACGTCTGCTTGATGGTTGAATTTCATCTAAATCCAATTTATCCAACATTTTACGTCTACTTGTTGCTTGTTTCGATTTCGAAGCATTTGCTGAAAAACGAGAAATAAAGTCTTGTAACTCTTTCTTTTTCTCTTCTGCTTTTTTGTTTTTATCTGCTTTTTGACGAGAAGCTAATTGAGAAGATTGGTACCAGAACGAATAATTTCCAGTGAATAAATTAATTTTAGAGTAATCAATATCACAAACGTGCGTACATACTGTATCTAAGAAGTGACGGTCATGCGATACAACAATCACTGTATTTTTAAAATCTAATAAGAAATCTTCCAACCAAGTGATTGTTTTCAAATCTAAATCGTTGGTAGGCTCATCCAAAATCAATACATCTGGATTACCAAATAATGCTTGTGCTAACAAAACTCGAACTTTCATTGAGTTTGTTAATTCTTCCATTAAAGAGTAATGTAAAGACTCTTCAATTCCAAGGTTACTCAACAATGAAGCTGCATCTGTTTCAGCATTCCACCCTTCTAAATCTGCAAATTCGCCTTCTAATTCAGAAGCTCTCATTCCATCTTCATCTGTAAAATCCGCCTTCGCATACAAAGCATCTTTTTCAGTCATGATTTCAAAAAGGCGTTTATGCCCCATGATCACTGTTTGTAAAACTGGAAATTGATCAAATTCAAAGTGATTTTGATTCAATACAGCCATACGTTTTCCTGGCTCTAACTCTACTCTACCCTTTGTTGGATCTTGATCTCCTGTAAGAATTTTTAAGAAAGTTGATTTTCCTGCACCGTTTGCTCCAATTACACCGTAGCAGTTACCTTGTACAAATTTTAAATTAACTTCATCAAAAAGGATTCTTTTTCCAAACTGAAGCGAAAGATTGTTTACTGATATCATTTTATTCCTAGAATTTTGCGCAAAGATACGCTATTATTTTGTTTGATACAAGTCTATTTAGACATTAAGTCAGTAAGAATAAAGAGTTAACGCCTTTCTAATTTGAATGAATAAATTCAATATAATTATCAAAACAAAAACGAGGTAGAAACAAAATATTTACTTCATTTGTAAAAAAAACAAAATGTCTCGAATTCAATTAGAATACTTTCCTTTTAGGCTCAATTTCAAATATCCTTTTCGACTTTCTCATACTGAACGAACAGGAACTGATAATGTGTACGTTTTATTGAAAACCGAAAATGCATTTGGTTGGGGAGAATGTGTTTTTATCCCCTACTATCCTGAGACATTGGAAACGTTTAAAAATTTGATTTCAAAAATTGAACTTCCTGAAAATACGGAAGACATTTCGAAATATATTAACGTTCTAAAATCTAACTTTTCAAATACGAATTTTTGTATTGCAGCGATTGATATTGCTTTACATAACCTACATGCGAATCAAACGAATACTTCTATTCAAGAATTCTATCACATTGAGGGACAAAGTAAAAAAACGTCTTTCACCATTGGAATGTCGAACGATCAAGAAATGGAAATCAAAATTGCGGATAATCCAACGATGAATTATTATAAACTGAAAGTGAATCAATCGGAAGTTTATCGCATCATTGATACATTTGAACGTTTTTCTGAAAAACCGTTTACAATAGATGCCAATCAAGGATTTACAGACCGAAATGAAGCCTTGAAGTTGAGTTATAAATTAGCTGACAAAGGCGTTTGGTACTTGGAACAACCTTTCCATAAAGAAGATTTTGAAAGTCATGCTTGGTTAAAAGCTAGAAGTCCAATTCCAATTATTGCTGATGAATCATTTCAAAATTATGCCGACTTAGAGAAAATCGTGAAATCGTTTGATGGGATTAATCTAAAAGTCATGAAATGTGGCGGACTTGCTGAAGGTGTTGATTGCTTGAAAAGAGCGAAAGAAATGGAATTGAAATCAATTATTGGATGTATGAGCGAATCAAGCGTAGCAATAAATGCTTCCATGCAAATTGCTCCTTTAGCTGATTGGGTTGATTTAGATGGAAATTTATTAATTACAAATGATCTATTTGGAGATACAAATACCTCCAATGAATCTATCATAGAAGCATTAAAAAAGGGAAGAAATTAATCTTCCCTTGATTTATTTCAATTCTTTTAAATTCCTAGAATAAAGTATAATGAAGATTCCTGAAATAATAATGTAATAAACTATTACCAACATCGGAATATTACTTGCTGAAGTAAACAAATACATCTGAGCAATCTCTAATAAGCTATAAATGATGTAAATATGGAAACCTAATTTCTTACCATTCCACATTTGAAAAGCTCCAAAAGCTCCAATTACCACCCAAATGATTTTCATTGAAATTGCCAAATAAAAATGATTGTTTACATCATCCATCATTTGCTGTAGCTGTTGAAACATAAAAATAAAACTGTCGGCATGCACTTCTTGTAATTTTGTTATTTGTTCTGCCATTTGAACGTGTTGTTCTGCCATCATTTCTGGTGAAGCTGGACCTGAAACGAATCCGATGATCGAAGTCAGAAAAGAAAAACCTGTAAACACAAAGGTCAAAATACACAAAACGCTTAAAAACTGAGAACGTTTTGGTTGTTGATCTAAATCAATATTATTATTTAAACTATCCATTTTATCTTTTTAATTTACTGATTTTGCAATTGACATTAATTTATCCGCCTCTTGAAAACCAACGATATTCTTTACTAATTTTCCTTTACCATTGATAAAAAACAAGGTTGGATAAGCTTGAATTTTATACATTTTTTCAATTTCAGGACCGTCTGCATCTTTTTCAACGTCAATTTTTAAACTGATAAAATTCTCGTTAAAATATTTTGCTACTTTTTCATCTTTGAAAGTCGTTGCTGCCATTCGTTTACAAGGTCCACACCATGACGTATAAGCATCAATGAAAATAAGTTTTCCTGTTTTTTCAGCTTGTTTTTTAGCGTCTTCTAGCGAAATATGTTTAAACGCGATTCCTGCTCCCTCTTGTTTCGTAAAACGTGATTTCGTGAAAGATAAAGTCATTACCAATGACAATAAAGCAAAAATTCCAATTGTTTTTTTCATTTTGATTAATTTTGAAAGTTAAAAGTAACGAATTATTTTACGTGTTAAAGCCTTTCAATTTAATTTCTTTATTGAAAGTTGTTACTTTTAACACAATTCTCATTCCAAAAATAAAAAGTGGTCGAACTGAAATTCATAAATACTTCTGATTCCTTCAAAAATGAGGTCAATCAATTTATTGAAGAATGGTTCAATTCAGCTGAATTTATACAATCCAAAACTTCAGGATCAACTGGAGAACCGAAAACGATCGAGATTTCAAAATCAAAGATGAAGGCTTCTGCCCAAATGACTGGAAAATTTCTTAATCTCCAAAAAGACGAAGTTG
>JAJTEO010000102.1 GCA_021300395.1 Fluviicola sp.
GGCCTTACAAAGCTGAACACTACAGATACTAAATTGAAATTTGAATTGTGAATTTTGTATTTGCAATTTAAGAGGATATATGAAAAGGAATCTCAATTGAGGTTCCTTTTTTATTTCATTCCATTTTAAATATTCGTTCAAACATCAAATTCAAGACTTAATTAACTCTAAATCAATAAATACATAAGATTTTATTTATTGATAGCATACTTTTGATTTATTAATAACCTTTTAAATTTTTGGTTATGAAAAAGTTTGCTATTTTGATATTATTAACTGGATTTAGTTATAAGATATCTGCTCAGATTCAAATTGATAAAGTAGAGCATTTTTCAGCCGGATTGTTGATTTCTGCTATAACTGCAGATGTTACTTATGAAGTAACGAAGAATAAGCGAGAATCAATTTTGGTTGGTATTGGTGTAGGGGGCTTAGCGGGACTTACAAAAGAACTTTATGACACAACAGGAAGAGGAACTCCAAGTGCTAAAGATTTTGTTTGGACTTGTGTAGGAGCCTCATTGACAAGTGTTACGTTAGTTTATCATTTTAAGAAGTGAATGATATTAGGAGAGAGATTATTTGTTTCTTGTTAACCGAAGCATTGCACATATGATACAGCAGAAAAAGTTTTACTTTTTATATTTTCAATAAGATAATTAATTCAATTATTGTATTGTAGATGGTTAATAAGTCAGGTATTTTCTTATAATTGTAAGTGTAATATACAGCAATATCAATTTTATTAGAATCGACTAACGAAATATTTATTTCTAAATCATTTTCATCATTATAAATGGTTTGAATTAAAAAATCACGGATTTCGTCTTCGTTTTTTATCACTTGATTAAACTTGAATTTTAATTTAGTTTTCTTTAAAAAGAAGAAATTTACTTTTTTTGTTATTGTTCCAAAAAGTTGATTGCAATTAATATTTTCCTTTTGAAAATGTAATTCAACAAGATTAAAATCTTGATATTGTTGTGAAAATCCATTTGAATTTCTATGTAAAGAGGTGCGTTCCTCTAGTTTTAATTTAAATTTTAGCTTATTATTAATAAATGAAAGAAAATGAATATTTAAAGGCTGATATGATGTTCCATTAAACCAAGTTGATTCTTTTAATGAATATTCTCCATTATAAATACGATTAAGTTCTAAAATATCGTTTACCATATTTTACATTTTTTCACTTTACACTTTGGTCATTATTAACGGGTATCGGATAATTAAATATTTGAAATTCCCATCGTATTAACTTATCTATTTTCTATGTAGTTTGAATTATTATAATTACGCAATGTATATAATAACCAAACAACCATCAAGCCACCTCAATCACTTCCTTAATCTTCCCTAACAACTCTTCACGTTTCGCTATAAATTTCGAAAGTTCCATTTTTCCAACAACACCTTTTCGTTTATAAGATTGGAAATTAAGCATGTATTTGTATGCGATTAAGCTGAATAAAGGTCCAATCAATAAGAAGTAAGCAAAACCTAACCAATAGCTTGGGTAAATGAAATGGTAGAAAACAAAAATGTATGGAATGTTTAAGATACCCCAGATCAATTTTCCCATCATCATTTTTACGGAACTCCAGAAAACTCTTCGTTTGAATGTCTTTTCAGCAAATTTCTTTGTTACGATATAAGGGATAATTCCATGTAGAATTCCAATCAATGCAAAAGGCCACATAAAAATTAAAAACAGAAATTCTTTCATGCGAGATTTTTTTGTTATCGCATCAAAGACATAATTTTCTTGTAATTTGAATCGTTTTAATAGTGAAAAATAACCTTCCGTTTCTTTTTTTAATTTGACTAATTCTTCGTTATTATCTAAATCTTGTTCATTCATCCAAAGTGCTAACTTACGCGAATAATTCCAGCGCTCTTTTAAAGGAATTGAATCATCATGCGAATCAGCATTCATCCCTTTTCTAGTTAACATCATTACATTTTCATGAAATGGAGCCCAATCTTTGTTTTCAACGTGGGTGATTTGTTCCTGCATTAACTTTTCTATTCGCTTTGTTAATGTGTTGATCACGTGATTTGGGTTTTCTAAAAATTGCTCTTTGTAATCATTCAAGCAAATTTTATCAGAAGCTGAAATCAATAAATCACTTTGCATTTTACTTGGTTCAGAGTAATTACATCCAACAGCGCAGATGTAAACTTTCTTTTTCCAATTCATATCTTCTAAAGCCATAAAGCCAATTCTTACAGCTCCTTTTTTGACTGGTTTTAATCTTCTGATAAATACATCATCTGTAAAACCTTCACCAAAAATCAATAAATTACGTCCAAAAGATAAGATTCGTGAACAACGTTTAAAAACGGCTTCATTTTTTCCTTTTGTATCATCTCCATCTAATTGTCTGTATATCGGTAACATGTGCGCTGCCCATAAAACTGGTTTTAACAATCCTTTAAATACATCTGATCGTGTCATGAAAAACACAATTGGTCTAAAAGTGATTGCTACAACTAAAGGATCCATGAAGGATGCAGCGTGGTTACTCACATATATTGTTCTACCGTAGAATTGCTTTGGGCTATTTACTCCAATTCTTCTCTTGTAATAGAAAGGAACCGAAATCCTTAAAGTAATAAAAAGCAAAAAGTAAAAAAATCGCATCATATATTGTTCAATTTTGGTTTGCAAAAGTAAAGAAAATTCAAATAGGTTTTTTGTATTAATAAGTTAATAAAAAGTCAATATGGAAAACATTTTGAGAGTATCTTAAATTCGATAAGAATGTACTTTAACTTAGTGGAAAATAGTGTAAATGAAAACAATTGGAATTTTTTGCGGAGGATTTTCTTCTGAATTCGATATATCAATCAAAAGTGCAACAACAATCTTGAATAATTTCCCAGATGGATACAACGTTTTCTTAATCGAAGTGAAACGTGAAAACTGGACTGCTAAATATAAAGGTGGGGAATATCAATTAGATTTAAATTCGTTGAGTTTTAATGTAGGTAGTGAAACGATTTCATTGGATTACGGTTTGACTTATATTCACGGAAACCCTGGTGAAAACGGAAAAATTCAAGCTTTCTTAGAAATGAAAGGGATACCTTGTATTAATTCTGGTGCTTTAGCTTCTGAATTGTCTTTTGATAAATGGTATTGCAATCAATTTTTAAAAGGATTTGGAATTCCTGTTGCAAAATCATTGTTTTTAACATCCCCAACTGATTTTACTATTGATGAAATAGTGGAAGAATTAGGTTTGCCTTTATTTGTGAAACCTTCAGATTCTGGTTCGAGCTATGGAATCTCGAAAACGAAAACAAAAGAAGAAATTGCAGCGGCTATAGAATTTGCATTTAAGGAAGGAAATACAATTGTAATCGAATCTTTTTTAGATGGAACGGAAGTTACATGTGGTGTATACAGAAGCAATCATCAGCTTTTAGCGTTGCCTTTAACTGAAATTGCAACTGAAAATGAATATTTTGATTACGAGGCTAAATATTTGGGACAATCACAAGAAATTACACCTGCTCGAGTTTCAGATGAAATTAGAGATAAAGTTCAAGCAGCAGCTAAAAGAGTGTATCAATTATTGCAGTTAAAATCGATTTCAAGAATTGATTTTATGATTGTAAATGATGTTCCTCATGTTATCGAAGTAAATACAACTCCTGGTTTTTCTCCAGCGAGTATTGTTCCTCAAATGATAGCAGCTGAAGGGAAAACAATCAAGCAATTTTGGATGGAGATTTTTGCGAGTGAAATGAAATAGAAACTAGATTCTTAGATATAAGAAATTAGACTGTAATCATTCAATTTAGAATTTATTTATACTTAAAATAAAAATAATGAAAAGCTTAATAATTTTAATTTCAATTCTTTCTTTTAGTGTTTTTGGGCAGAAAGAAGCGAAAGAACAAGAGGCATTTGAATTGTCTCAAAAAGCGATTGAATTAATGGATTTTGGGAAGGTTGATCAGTCGATTACTTTGTTAGAAAAATGTATCACGTTGGATCCGACAAATTTCAATTACCCTTATGAATTAGGGTATGCATATAAGCTTCAAAGAGATTATCAGAATGCAATTTTGACCTATAAAAAAGCGGTAAAATACAAAGATGCTACGGATCAATGTTATCAAATGTTAGGAAATGTGTATGAAGCATCAGGAGATTTAGAAGGTGCTTTGAAATCTTATAAAAAAGGATTGAAAAAATTTCCTAAATCAGGCAAATTATATTATGAAATAGGCAATATTCAAGCAGATAAAAATGAAGCTTTGAAATATTATGAAAAAGGTATAAATGCGGATCCTTCTTACCCAACAAACTACTATGTTTTGGCTAAATATTTTTTAACTCAAACAAAAGTGGAAATGTGGGGGATGATCTACGGAGAATTGTTTATGAATATTGAAAGAGGTTCAGCAAGAACGGAAGAAATTGGAAAATTAATCTACGATAAATATAAATCTGAGTTAAAAGTTTTAGCTCCAAATTCAATTTCTGTAAGTTTTTATAATGCTGTATTGGATGTCAACAATACTTCAAAAATTCCATTTGGAATGAAAGTTTATGAACCACTTTTAATGTTAAGCGCAATTGGAATTGATTCTGTTTCGATACTTAATATGAATAAAGTTAGAACTGGATTTACTCAAAAATATTTTGAAAGTAATTACAACAAGGAATATCCGAATGTATTATTTGATTGGCAAAAATTATTAATCGATAGTAAGTATTTTGAATGTTATAATTACTGGTTATTGATGAAAGGAAATGATGATGAATTTCATAAATGGTATGTTTCAAATTCAAAAATATATGATGAATTTATAGTTTGGTTTTCAAAAAACAAATTGTTGATTAATGACCAAAATAGATTTGTTCGTTTTGAAAATTAATGATGGAAACGTCAACTAATTTTACGATTTCAAATAAACTTCGAAAAGTCGAAAATTTACACATTGTATTTTGGTTATTCAAAGATATGAGTTGGTGTATGCTTTGGAGAGAATTGGGAGTAATCATGATTTTTCCAACATTATTTGTCTCAATTTATTTGACCTTAAAAACAAGAAGTCATCAATCGGAGTTATTTCATAACATCTCAATCACGTTCTGGATTTTAGCAAATAGCTTTTGGATGATTAGTGAGTTTTATGGTTTTGATGAAAAGGCAATATTATTCGGTTTAAAAGGGAAAGAAGTAGCATTTGTGTTTTTTATCCTTGGGGTTTTGATTCTAGCTTGGTATTATATTCTTATTTACCCGAAAAATAATAAAGCAAAAACAACTTGATCTCATTAACGTTTTATTCATAAGAACTAGAATAATCAATGAAACATTATTTCCAACTTCAGTTTACGATGCTAAAACGTCTGTTTTCAGAAGTGAGAATCAATCCTGTTTTTGGAATTGTTTTATCAGTAATCTTGTTTGTTTTGGCTTCGGGTTTACTTTTTGAAAAGACTTCCTATGCAAATTATATTTATTGTTTTATTTCCATTAGTTTAACATCACGATTTAGTGAGGTAAATCGAACGACATTTTTAAAGATTTGTTTTGAAAAAGTAAATTATTATCAGTTAAGAATCATTGAAAATTGTGGTGCAAGTTTACCATTTGTAATTTTCTTAGCATACAAGTTTCAATTTATTTCAGCGATCGTTTTATTTGTTTTTAGTATTCTTTTATCATTTATCAATTTCGAGAATAAATTCAATTTCACATTATCCACACCGTTTAAGAAAAATCCGTATGAATTTATTATTGGCTTTAGACGTGCTTTTTTACTTATCCTTGGAACGTATTTATTAGCTGGAATTGCGGTTCAAGTTGGAAATTTTAATTTAGGAATTTTCGCTTTAGGATTTTTACTCATGTTATGTGTTCAATTCTACGGAATCGATGAAAATGAATTCTATGTTTGGGTTCATGCAAGAAGTTCAGCTCAATTTTTGAAGTATAAATTAAAATTTTCATTTCTTCATTCTATCATTTTATCAGCTCCTTTGATATTATTCTTGTTGCTATTTTTTCCTTCAAAAGCACTTGCGCTCATAGTTGTCTTTATGCTTGGTCAAATAATTAGTTTACTGTCTATTTTGGCTAAGTATTCAAAATATCCTCAAAAAGTAGATTTGCCGATGAGTTTATTAATAGCAATGTCAATAATGCTTTTTCCGACGTTATTGATTTTGATTCCTTTTCTCTTTAAGAAAGCAACTAACAATCTAAAAGTTATTCTACAATGATTCAATTGAATGAAATTTCCAAATCGTATGGAAACCATAAAATATTAAAATCGATTTCTTTTACGTTAGAAAAAGGGAAAGTTTATGGTGTAGTTGGTGAAAATGGAGCAGGGAAGACGACTTTGTTTAAATGTATTTCAGGTATTGAATCATTTGAAGGTTCAATCAAAAGTGATTTTGAAATTTTAAAA
>JAJTEO010000103.1 GCA_021300395.1 Fluviicola sp.
GTTCTTCTTCTATTTATTCAGTTTGAATCAAATGACAATCAATTGATTGATTCAGAAATGAAAGCTACTGTTCGCTTTTTACATGAACAAAACAAACTATATCTATTTGAAAAGCAAATATTGAAATTTATTTCTAATATGCTTGAGGCGAATTCATCAAGTGAACGAAAAGTTATTTTCTCACAGTTAAAAAATGACATGGCGAATTTAAAAAATATGGATTTAGAGAAAAATGCCTTTATTTATTTTGACTTTTCCAAGTGGATTAATTCATTTGATGAGTCAAATATCACCCAAGAAAGAAGCGATTATTAGAATTTAATCCTCCATTTTCAATCGAACCCCAAAAGAAGAGCTAAACGTCCAATTTACAACATTTAAAGCTGGCTTGCTATCAAAAAAACTTGTCCATTCAAAACGTGCATCAATTTTTTTTGTCATCTTGAAATTCAAAGAATATTGACCTAAAAACCGATAATCTTTAAAATCTTTAAGTAACGGTTGATAATATGTCGCAGCCGTAAAATAAAAACTGGTTTTAGGATCTACATACCATGAGATGTAATTACTCATTCTATATTCCTGATTAATCAATGCTGTTGTTCGAATTTGTTCATATTCATAAAACACTGATGATCCAACGAAGTATTTACTCTTTTTATTATCGTAAAATTTCCATCTTAAACCAGAACCAACTAAAGACCTCATTTGTTGATCTAATAATTGATTGTATTGTATTTGAGCGTAACTCTCCCACTTCCATGGTCCATTGATTCTATAAGCATATCGAAAATGAGCCATTCCCATATTAGAATATACTTTTGATGCTCCTTTTGAATAATTTAAATCACTGATAAGGAAGTAATAATGTTTTGATGTTTTATATTGAACCCTTGGTCTTAATGAAAAGTTAGTCAACAAATCTGTATTTTTCATCGCTGAAAAACTTGCATCTACTGCCCCACTCCATCCAGAAGTATCATCATAGATTCGTTTGTTTTCGATATTTACTACTTGAGAAAATGATTGAAAAACAACGAAACAAAGAAATAATAAAAGATTATTTTGGCGCATATTTATACAACACATAAGCAACAGCACCAAATAAGATATTCGGAATCCAAACAGCAATAATCGGCGAAAAACCAACATTTACAGCTGCGACATCCATAATTTTCATTGTGAAAATATAAACAAATATGATACCTAATCCCAATGCGATATTAATCCCAACACCACCACGTTTTTTTCTGCTTGACACAGAAACACCAATTATAGTTAAAACATAAGTCGCAAAAGGAAGTGATGATCTACGATATAATTCTAATTCGTAAGAAGGAACATTGGCCGCACCTTTAGCTTTTTCTTTTTTAATGAATTCCTTTAATTCTGTATAATTCATTATCTCAGCAATATTCTCTCTATGAGCCATGTCATCAATTCTAAAATTAAAAACGGTATCTTTTTCTTTACCATTTATAATTTCTTCATTTAAGCCATTTATTTTTCGCTCGTAGTAATCAAATAATTTCCATTTGTTGGTTCCTATGATATTCTTAGCACCTCTTGCTTTTAAAAAGTATGTTACTTCATCATCATTATTCGTAACTTGAAGCACAAAATCATTGGCTATATTATCCTCTGAAACGTATGTAGCAAAATTCACAGAAATATTTCCTGGAAATTCTGCGTAATAATCCTCGACATGTAATCCTGCTCTGTAATACTGATTATCAAAATCTAAACGAATTTTATTTGCTCGTGGTAAGATAAAATGATTCATTACTAAAGAAATAATCATCAACAAAGTAGCCGCAATCATATAAGGCCTAAGAAAACGATTAAAAGGCTTCCCACTATTTAAAATCGGAATAACCTCTGTGTCTGAAGCCATTTTTGCTGTGAACCAAATTACAGAAATAAAAATAATCATTGACGAAAACGTATTCCCGTAATAAAGTAAAAAAGTCAAGTAATATTTCAAGAAAATATCTGAAATGGGTGCTTGTTTTTCAATAAACTCACCTAATCTTTCTGACATATCAAACACCATAGACAACAACATTATAATCCCCAACATAAAAAAGAATGTTGATAGAAATTTTTTAATGATGTATTTATCTAATATCTTGAGCACCTGCCTTTGATTTTAAATTTTGGGTTTTGAATTTTGAATGAAAAACTATTATAATTTTTGACCTAATTTCTTAACCATAACATTTTTCCATTCGGCAAAAGTACCATCTAAAATACGAACTCTTGCTTCTTTTACTAATGCTAGATAGAATGCCAAATTATGAATGGTAGCTATTTGAAAACCTAAATATTCTTTCGATTTAATCAAATGTCTCAAATACGCTTTTGAATACGTCTGATCAACATAAGAAGTTCCATTTGGATCAATTACAGAATAATCTTTTTCCCATTTTTGGTTCTTAATATTTATTATTCCTTCAGATGTAAATAACATACCGTGACGAGCATTTCTAGATGGCATAACGCAATCAAACATATCGATTCCCATAGAGATACATTCCAATAAATTAATTGGCGTTCCTACTCCCATCAAATATCTTGCTTTGTCTGTAGGTAAAATTCCACAAACTAAATCTGTCATTTCGTACAAATCTTCATCAGGCTCACCTACTGACAATCCACCGATTGCATTACCGATTGTTCCATAACCTGCAATTACTTCAGCAGATTCTTTCCTTAAATCTTTGTAAGTACTTCCTTGTATAATTGGAAATAAATTTTGCTCATAACCATACAACGGTTGAGTTGCATCCATTTGATCATAACATCTTTTCAACCAACGGTGCGTCATGTGCATCGAACGTTTCGCATAATTATAATCACATGGGTAAGGTGTGCATTCATCAAAAGCCATAATGATATCAGCACCTATTTGACGTTGAACATCAATTGCTTTTTCAGGTGTAAAGAAATGATAACTCCCATCATAATGCGATTGAAATTTCACCCCTTCTTCTTTTATTTTTCTTGATCCTGATAAAGAATAGACTTGATAGCCTCCTGAATCAGTTAAAATCGGTCCATCCCATCCAATAAATTTATGTAAACCACCTGCATTTTCTATAACATCCATTCCAGGACGCATATACAAGTGATAGGTATTACCCAAAATGATTTGAGCTTTAATATCATCTTTTATTTCATGTTGGTGAACACCTTTTACAGTACCCGCTGTTCCAACAGGCATGAATATAGGAGTCTCAACAACACCATGGTCAGTATGTAGTAGTCCAGCTCTCGCATTTGACTTTGAATCTGTATGTAATAAATCGAAGTGCATAAAATTGTTGAAAAATAAACACTACAAAGATAATTGTATTTAGTTATGCTTGCCATATTTGTACCAAAGCTTTACACAAAATGCAGTTTATTCCAGAATTTGAGTATAATTTAACGATGATTTTATTTATCGTTTTCTCCCTTGCAGCCTTTATACAGCTGATTTACGTGCTGTTTATTCACGGAAAACTTTCATTTTTCAATCCATCTAAACAAGTTGTTTCAACTGAATTTCCTCCAGTAACAATATTGATTTCTGCTAGAAATGAAGCTGATAATATCTATGAAAATCTACCGACAATCTTAGAACAAGACTATCCAGAATTTGAAGTCATTGTCATAAACCATCAATCTATTGATGAATCTCATTATATTTTAAATGCTTATGCACATCAATATAAAAACTTAAGAGTTATAGAGATTGAAAGAAGTCAACATTTAAAATCTGGAAAGAAACTTCCATTAACGATTGGAATTAAAGGTGCAAAATACGAACATTTATTGTTTACTGACGCTGATTGTAAGCCAACATCTAATCAATGGCTCAAAAGTATGGCCAGTCGATTTACATCAGAGAAAGAAATAACAATTGGTTATGCTCCTTATGTTTTCAAGAAATCTTTTATCAATAAGATTATTCGATTTGATACTACTTGGATTGCAATGAATTATTTTTCTATGGCTTTAGCTAAAATACCTTACATGGGTGTTGGAAGAAATATGGGGTATACTAAATCTGTTTTTAATTCTGTAAATGGATTTAAATCTCATTATTCACTTGCATCTGGAGATGATGATCTATTTATTCAAGAGACTGCCACAAAAAATAACATCGCAATTAATCTTGATAACACGTCGTTTTGTTATTCTGAAGGTGCAGAAGACTGGGAAAGTTGGTTTCGACAAAAAGCTAGACACTATACTACGTCTAGCCGATATAGGGTTTTCAAAAAAGCGATGTTAGGAATATATCCTCTTACCATGTTTATGTTGTTGATTTCCTTTGTTATTTTGATGTTGGATACGAATTATCGTTGGTTAACACTATCTGTTTTTGGATTTGTCATTATTGTAAAATGGTGGATTCATGCAAGATGTTTTAAAAAATTGCATGAACCTGGTTTTATTTCAATGATCCCATTACTTGATATTGCTTATTCAATTTTAATTCCAATACTCTATTATTCAGTGAACAAAAAAGAAGATACAAAATGGTAGGAAGCGAACATTTATCAGATAAAGCAAAGCATGACTTACAATTAGTCAACGCTGCGATTAGCGGTAAACAAAGCGCCTACGCGGAATTAATGGAGAAATATCGTGAATCAATTTATTTCATGATGTTGAAAATGGTTAAGAATCCCGATGATGCCGAAGATTTAACATTAGAGGCATTTGGTAAAGCTTTTAGTCGTTTAGAACAATATTCTCCTAGTTTTGCTTTTAGTACATGGTTATTCAAAATCGCATCTAATAACAGTATTGATTTTATTCGTAAAAAAAGAATTAAAGTCACTTCAATGGATACTGGAATGATGACGGATGATGGCGAAACTATTTTTTATGATGCTAAATCTCAAACGTTAGATCCTGAAGAAACAATTATCTATAATCAGAAAGTTAAATTGATGCGTAATTTAGTAAGTAAATTAAAACCAAGATATAGAGAATTGGTTGAGAAACGTTACTTTGAAGAATTGAGTTACGAAGAAATTGCTGAAGAACTAAATTTACCTCTAGGAACTGTAAAAGCTCAATTATTCAGAGCGAGAGAGTTTTTAGCAAACATGATTGAAAAAACAAAAGAGAATATTTAATTTCTTTAGATTATAAATTTTCAGACTCTTTATCTTTAAGGAGAAATCAAATTATGAATTCAGTACAACTTATATTAAAATATTTTCCTGATTTGACTGAAAAGCAAATCGAACAATTTTCTAAATTATTAGAAGTCTATACCTTTTGGAACAATCAAATCAATGTGATTTCTAGAAAAGACACCGATAATTTTTACGAAAGACATGTATTGCATTCATTAGGAATTGCTAAAATTATGCAATTCAAAGATGGTGCTGATATTATGGATATAGGAACAGGCGGTGGCTTCCCTGGCATTCCATTAGCAATACTTTATCCAAACTGTAATTTCACGTTAGTTGATTCAATCGGTAAAAAAATAAAAGTGGTAAATGAAGTAGCTGCAGCAATTGGTTTGACAAATGTTACAGGAATTCATGAACGTGCTGAAAACATTGATAAACAATTTGATTTTATTGTAAGTCGAGCTGTTACAGCGATGCCTGATTTCATCAAATGGATCAATGGAAAATTCAAAAAGAAAAGTGTCCACGATTTAAAAAATGGAATCTTATATTTAAAAGGTGGTGATTTAAAAGAAGAAATGAAGGGTGTAAACCGTTATTTCTACATGCATAATTTACCTGATCATTTTTCAGAAGAATTCTTTGAGACGAAGAAAGTGGTTTATGTGAGATATTAATAATTTTGAATTATTAATTTTGGATTTTGGATTAAGATTTAGTTATAATAATATTTTACATTAATTTAATTTTTCTAAAATTTTAAGTGACTCTTTATTCATCTTCAAAAAGCAAACCATTTTTTTCCTAAATCTTTTAATGATGCTCCTATATGATATATTTCTTCATTATCAATGATTAAAAAACGGTCGTGAACATTCTTTAATGTTTTAACTTGAATACTTTCATATTGAGAATTATGTTTATGTAAATCAAGAGCAAATTGTTTTGAAATTGAACTTGTAAATATTACTACATCAATATTTTCTTTTCGTTTTAATAAAATGGTTAATACTGTATCATCTAAATAATTATCAATGATATAGATTGATTTATTTGCACTTCGAATTAAATCAGAAATAAAAACATAAGCATCGTAAACCTGACCATCAAAGAAAATCCCTTGGTCCGATTTCAATTTATTTTGATGCATTAAACTAAAGATTTGATCAAATTTAGTATTCGTTTCTATCTGTTGATTTTCTAGATTCAATATC
>JAJTEO010000104.1 GCA_021300395.1 Fluviicola sp.
CTCAACTAGAAAAGGATTACGCTAAATTAATTTCTGATGCAGAAGCGTTAGCAAATTCTAAAAATTACGATGGAGCAATTGCTAAATACAAAGAAGCACAAACTAAGAAACCAACAGAAGCTTTACCTAAAACGAAAATTGCTGAATTAGAAGATTTGAAGAAAAACTCATCAAATCAAGCTCAAATTGATGCAAAATATAAAGCGTTGATGGCAGAAGGAGATAAATTTGTTGTTGCTAAAAATTATGTTGAAGCGATTAAGAAATTTAACGAAGCACTTGTTGTAAAACCTTCAGAAAAAGAACCTGTTGATAAAGCAAAAGCAGCAGAGGAATTGGCTAAAAATCAAGGTTCAGAAGAAAAGAAAAATTACGAAAAGATTTTTGTTGTTGTAGATAAAGCAATTTTAGAAAAAGATTATCAGAAAGCTAAAGATTTAATTGAGCGTGCAAAAAGTTTCAATAAACAGTTGAATATTGTTCCAAATGATAAACGTCCAGACGATTTATTAGCTAAGATTAATGCTTTAGAATTAGCTGATAAACAATATAAAGAAAAAATAGCAATCGCCGAAACAGCAGAAAAGGCAAAAGATTATAAAAAAGCGATACAAGCTTACGAAGCAGCAAAAGTTATTAAACCTGAAGAGGTAGTTCCACCAAAGAAAATAGATGAGTTAAGTAAATTAGTTGCAGGTCAAACTTCGGAAGCTGAAAAAAATAAGCTTTACACCGATGCTATGTTATTAGGTGAAAAATTGGTGAAAGAGAAGAAGTATACGGATGCTTTGGCTAGTTACCAAAATGCTTTGACGATTAAAGTTGGAGACGCTCCTGCAAAAGCAAAAATCTCTGAAGTACAACAATTGATAGATAATCAGTCTTCAACTGCTGGTAATTCAAATGAGAAAAAGGCACAATTTGATAAATACATTAAAGATGCAGATGCTTTTTTTCAACAGAAAAATTATGTTGATGCAAAAAAGAATTATGAATTGGCTTTAACGCAAATTGTTAATGATAAATATGCAACTAAACAAGTTATCGAATCGGATCGATTGATTAGAGAAGGTTCATCTGCTGAACTTGAAAAAGCATATAAATTAGCGATTAAGTCAGGTGATAATCTTTATAAAGGGAAAGATTATTTAAAAGCAAAAGAGGATTATTCAAAAGCATTGGAATTAAAGCCAAAAGATCCTTATGCAATGAAGAAGTTAAAGGAGCTTGATGTTTTGTTAAATTCAACTGTTTCAACTTCTGAAAAATTAGAGCCGCTTGGAGAACCTATAGATAATAATAGTTTGATTGATGGAATGGCAGCCTTGAATCAAGCAGAAAAGGATCGTCAAAAATTAGAGAAAGCTAAGTTGGCAGAACGTGTCAATGGAACGAATACGAAAGAGTTGAGTTTAGATGTTCAAAAACAAGATGAGCATTTGAAATCTACAGAAGATCTTTTTAATGTTCGAACAACACTTGAAACTACAGCGGGTAAAAATGAGGATAATCGTAAAGAGTCTTCCCAATCTTTATCAACACTTAACAAAGAAAAAGAGAAAGCAGATTTTGATGCTGATAATTTTGAAAAAGGAGATATTTTACAATCAAAAGAAAAATTAAGCGCTATTGAATTGCAAAATCAAAAAGATGCTTCAGAAAGATCAACTTCTGCAAGTGAAAATGGTGATGTAATTAAACAGTACAATAATTCAAATGGCAATAAATTAATTGAAGGAGAGAATAATGAACAAGCTGAAAATATTTCTTCAAATCAAAAAGTAAGAGCGATTGAATTGAAAACGGTTTTAAATCCAGAAAATGATGATGAGCAACGAAAAAATGCACAAACATCTATTGAAGATAAAGATTTAAAATCAAGTAGTGATTTTGAGACTACTGAATTGAAGAAAGCAAATGAACGTGAAGGAGCCGAAAAAACAATTGATATTGCTACAAATGTAATGTCTGAGAAAGAATATGTAAATAGTTTGAGAGCACCTAAATTGGCAGGTGAAGTAAAACAAGCTGATATTGAGATTAATAAAGTTCAAGTTGCAGAAGTTGATAAAGATAGAGAAGCAGGTTATTCAGGAGCAAAGCAAGTGGCCGAATTAGTTAGTAAAACATCTGCTGAGTTTTCAGAAAAAGATGAGAATAGAAAAGAATCGACAGAAACATTAAAAGTTAAAAATAATGAAGCCAAATCTAAAATAACTAGCGAGTCGAATAAAGATGAGTTGGCAGGATTTGAGGCATCAAAAATAACGGATAATATTCAAACAAAAATGAATACAATCGCTTCTTCAAATGATGAAAACAGAAAAGAAACGGTTGAGGTGTATAAAGCAACTGAAAAACAACAAGAACAAGCATTGTTTGAAAAAGATAAAAAAGAGACAGATAAATATCAAGGTAGTAAAGGTTTGATTGAGTCAGAAAGAGCGAAAGATGAAGGAACTGCAGCTCAAGAAAAAGCAAAAAATGATAAAAATGTCGCTGAAACAAAAGATTTAGTTAAAAGGACAACAGAAAATTATTCTGCAACAAATAATGTTGATAATGAACAAATAACAAAAGCTGATAACGGTTTACATGATGCTAATGTTACTGTTTCTTCAAATACTGCTGCATCTGTTGAAGCAGAAAAGGTAAATACAGCATTGATGCAAGATGTTACAAAATCGATGAAAGATGATGTAGCAAAAGATATAAATAAACAAGATGAGAAGCACTTCAAAGCTCAGGAGTCAATTCACGATAAACAAAAAGAACAAGATCCTAAACCGATTGTTAAAAATGCAATTGGTAGTCAATATCCAGAAGGTGTTTCTCAGGAATCATTTACTCAAAAAGATCAAAATGGTTTGATGACTTCAATTATTACAAGAAGAATAGTGGTAATTGAAGGTAAAGGAACTGTTTATGTTCGAACGCAGACACTTCAAGCTACAACGTATTCTAAAAATGATCAACCGATCACGGAATATATCTGGCAGAAAGAGACGCAAGGATCAAATTTGAAAAGAAACTATTAAATAGTTTTATAATATCGAAAGTAAAAAATGAACGTACATTTTATAGCAATAGGAGGGAGTGCAATGCATAATTTAGCGATTGCATTAAGCAGAAAAGGAATCAATGTAACTGGTTCAGATGACGAGATTTTCGAACCATCTAGAACGAGGTTAGAAAAGCAAGGGATTCTACCTTCAAATATTGGTTGGAACGAAACGTTAATTACTACGAATTTGGATGCGGTCATTTTAGGAATGCATGCAAGAGAAGATAATCCTGAGTTACTAAAAGCGAAAGAATTAAATATTCCAATTTACTCTTATCCTGAATATTTGTATGAACAAAGTAAAGATAAAATAAGAGTGGTGATTGGTGGAAGTCATGGAAAAACGACGATTACATCAATGATTCTTCATGTTACGAATGCGTTGGGAATGAATGTTGATTATATGGTTGGAGCTCAATTAGAAGGTTACGATTGTATGGTTAAACTTTCAGATGATGCAAAAGTTATGATTTTAGAAGGAGATGAATATTTAAGTTCACCTATTGATAGACGTCCTAAATTTCATTTATATAAACCAAATATTGCAATTTTGAGCGGTATTGCTTGGGATCATATTAATGTTTTCCCAACTTTTGAAAATTATGTTGAGCAATTTGATATTTTCTGTAATTTGATTGATCCAAAAGGAACATTCGTTTACAATTCAGAAGATGATGAGGTTAATAAATTAGGATTAAAGTACGCTTCAAAAGTAAAAACGGTTGCTTATTCAACTCCTCAATATGAAGTGACAAATGAAGGAACAAGACTTTATATTGAAGGGAAATCGTATGATTTAAAATTGTTTGGACAACATAATCTTCAAAATTTAATGGGGGCAATGCGAATTGGAGAAGCAATAGGAATTCAACCATCTGATTTTTTTACTGCTATTTCAACCTTTAAAGGTGCTGGAAAAAGATTACAAAAAGTAATTGAAAATGATACGTTCGTTATGTTCAAAGATTTTGCACATTCACCATCTAAATTAAAAGCAACAACTAAAGCAGTGAAAGAGCAGTATGCTAATCGTAAAGTTGTGGCTTGTATGGAATTACATACGTTTTCTTCATTGAAAAAGGAATTTTTACCTCATTATTTAGATTCAATGAATCAAGCTGACGAAGCATTGGTTTATTTTAGTCATGATGTTGTAAAGCATAAAAAGTTAGATCCAATTACAATAGAATTAGTTCAAAAATCTTTTGGAGGAAATGTGATTGTAAAAACAGATACGCAAGCCGTTTTAGATTTTATTAATCAACAGAATTGGGATAATTCAGTGTTGCTTATGATGTCTTCTGGAACTTTTGATGGGATTAATTATGAGGCTTTGGGAGAAGCTTTAGCAAATTAAGAATACAAGGCTATTCTTTTTTGTTTAAAAAAATCTATTAAACGCGTTTAGTAGTTCGACAAAATAATTGTACTTTTGTCGAAAATAAACTATTAAACTACAAATAAGTGCTACGCAATTTACTATTTGCTACATTCTATTTATTGTGTTCAACAATTTATAGTCAAGGTGATACACCTTGTACAGCAACAACCTTAACACCTTCTACTTCGTGTTCAAATACCTTGGGTACTTTAGTCGGATCAACTTCTGCAAATAACGGATTTTCAACACCATTGTGTGCGAATTATAGTTCCTCGCCAGATGTTTGGTATAAATTTACAGCACCTGCAGGTGGTGTTGCAACAATAACTTTAACAGCAGGAACTTTAACCGATTCAGGAATGTCTTTATATTCTGCAACAGATTGTTCTACACCAGGTTCAGAATTGTATTGTGATGATGATGGAGGCTCTGGCTTAATGTCGGAAATTGTTGCAACAGGATTAACAGGTGGAAGTGTTTATTATATTCGCGTATGGGATTATGATGGGGGAAGTACAGGTGATTTTAACATTTGTATAACTGAACCTGCACCACCACCATCAAATGATGAACCATGTTCTGCTACAACATTAACTGCTAATTTAGCTTGTTCAAATACATCTGGTACTACAATTGGTGCTACATCTTCTGCAGGAGTTCCAGCACCAGGCTGTGCAAATTATACATCAAATGATGTTTGGTTTAAAATTGTTGTTCCTGCATCTGGAGGATTTGAAATTAATACATCAGCTGATGGAATTACTGATTCAGGAATAGCCGTATATTCTGGGGCGTGCGGAGGATTAACACTTGTTTCATGTGATGACAATAGTGGAGTAGGATCAATGTCAAAAATTTCTTTATCTGGACAAACGGCAGGTACTACAATGTATATTCGTGTATGGTCTTACGGAAGTTCTCAATCTGGAACATTCAATATCTGTGCTGTGAGTATGGGGGCTTGTGGAAATGTTTCTAATAATGACTATTGTACAGCAACAACTGATGTTTATTCAAGTGATACACCAGATAATTTAGATCCATTATTTTGTGGTTCAATTGAAAATAATTCTTGGTATAAATTTACTGCTTCAGCAGCATCTGAGACTTTTAATTTTACGTCTGTTTATAATTGCTCAAATGCGGATGGTATTCAGGCAGAAGTATATTCTTTAACAACAAACGGGAGTGGTTGTTGTTCGGTATTCACTTCAAAGTCGAATTGTTGGAATCCAGGAATACCAACAACTGGAACAGTTACTGCGACTGGCTTGACAATTGGACAGAATTATTATTTAATGGTTGATGGTTACGGAGGTGATGCATGTGATTTTACAGTGTCAGGATGGTCAGCTTCAGGAATCTTGTTACCAGTTGAATTAATTTCTTTTAATGTTTATAAAAGTGATTTAGCGAATATTATTCGTTGGTCTACTGCTTCAGAAATAGATAACGATTATTTTATTATTGAAAAATCAGTTAATGGTTTTGATTTTGAATCAATAGGGAAAGTAAAAGGACACGGAACTTCAACAAGAACTATTCATTATGAGTTAAATGATTACAATTTTTCTTCCGGAATAAATTATTATCGATTAAAACAATATGATATTAATGGAAATTCGAAAAAGACAAAGGTGATTTCTATAGATAGAAATAATATGATAAATTTGAAAGTCTATCCGAATCCAACAAATAATTATTTTAACGTTGAAGTTAATGAAGTTAACATTGGAGTTGAGCTGGTCTTAATTAATCAAGTCGGTGAAATTTTAGAGCGTAAGAATTTTAATGATAACATAAACGGAAAATTAAAATTTGATCTAAAAAATTACAATAAAGGTGTTTATTATTTAAAAGCAATTCAAGAGAATGGTGCTTTTTCAATTGAAAAAATAATACTTCAATAATATGAAATTATCAATACAAATTATTATAATGATTGTTGGTCTCAATGCATATGGTCAATCCAATGAATTGTTTTCAAAAAAATACGAGCAAGCCATTTATATGGTTCGTCAAAAAGAAAGTACTCCTAAATTGTTAAAAATAAAAGCTTCAGAATCGTTTGATGTTAGAGCTTTGGAGCAAATTGAAAATGTTTTAGTAGAAAAAAAAGGGTTCTATAATTTTGAAGTTGACCAAACAAATAAAATCATGTCAATTTATTACTTATCATTTATTGATCTAGAGATTATTGAGTCAATTGTTGAAAAAGAAGGAGTCAAATTTAAAGTCATTTCCAATGAAATTGATCAAAAGATGATTGAAAAACAATAAATCTTTTTAGATTATTTTCTTTATAAGTATCTTTGAATATGCAATTAAAAAACATATTCATTGTAGGTGCAGGAAATGTTGCTTCCCATTTAGCTTTAGCTTTATCAAAGGTTGTAAATATTGTTGGTGTTTGTAGTTTAAACAGTCATTCAGCAAAGGATTTATCTGTAAAATTGAATGTTCCCTTTTTTGATTCAATATCATCCATTCCAAATTGTGATTTGGTTTTAGTTTGTGTGAATGATGATTCTGTTGGAAAGGTTGTTAAAGCTATTCCTTCTACTTTTCGAGTTGCATACACCTCTGGAAGTGTAGAATTGAATTCTCTACCAAAATTAGATAAAATAGGAGTGTTTTATCCGCTTCAAACATTTTCAAAGACCAAATCAATTTCGCTTTCAAATGTTCCATTTTTAATTGAGTCTTCGGATGAAACGTTTGAAAAAGAATTAATGGAATTGGCCTCACTATTGAGTGTTAATGTTTCACTTGCAAATTCAACTGATCGTAAGAAGCTTCACCTTGCGGCTGTTTTCGTAAATAATTTTTCCAATCACTTAGCATTTATCGCAAAGAAGTATTTGGATGAAAACAATTTGAATTGGGATTATTTAAAACCATTAATGTTCGAAACGGTTTCTAAAATTACAGAAGTTTCTCCTTATGATGCACAAACTGGACCGGCGAGGAGAAATGATTCAAATATTATCGAAACGCATTTAAAAGAGTTAAATGGTTTAGAGAAAGAAATTTATCAAGTAATATCATCAAGTATCATCAATACATATCACAAGAAAAATGACTAGTTATAAAGAAAGATTAAATACCGTAAATACATTTGTTTTTGATGTTGATGGAGTATTGACAAACAGTACGATAATGTTATACAAAGGTGATTTCATGAGAAGTCTAAATTCTAAAGATGGTTATGCGCTTCAATACGCTTCAAAATTAGGATATAAAATCTTCATTATTACTGGAGGTAACTCGATTGATGTAAAAGAAGCGTTAGAAGGTTTAGGGGTAAAAGAAGTTCATCTTCGTTCTTCTAATAAATTAAATGTTTATAAGGATCTGAAAGAGAAACATGATTTAATAGATTCAGAAGTGTTATATATGGGAGATGATATTCCAGACTATCATGTAATGAAAACGGTAGGAGTAGCAACCTGTCCACAAGATGCTTGCGTTGAAATCAAACAAATTTCACATTATCAATCACCTGTTTTAGGAGGAAATGGCTGTGTCAGAGATGTTATTGAACAAACGCTAAGAGTTCAAGGGAAATGGTTTACTGAACAAGCCTTTGAATGGTAGTTAATGATTGATTGTAATCATTTTACTTGATTTTGAACCTTTTGAATTTCTGAAGGTTAAAATGTAATTTCCGTTTGAATAGTCGTTTAATTTGATTTGAGTAGGATTTTCTTGTTCAAACAATTGTTTACCAAGTAGATCTGTCAGATAAACTTTGCCTGACCAATTTTCAGGTAATTGAATTGTTAAATAATCTAAAACCGGATTAGGATAAAATGAAATTGATTCATTTTCCAACTCAATTAATTCAACTAAAGGAGAAACAGTTGGGGTATTAGTTGTATTAGGAAAAACTTCATCAGCTCCAATTTTAAAAGCAAAAACGTTATTTCCACCGGCACCAAAATGAGTATTATATCCAACCATTAATACTCCTCCATCATTTGTCGGGATTAATTGCCCAGCTATATCATCTCCAACATTAGAAACGTTTACAGAATGACTGTCCCATAATAATGACTCAGTAAACCTTGCGATAGACAAGTCTAAACCTTCTGAATAAGTTGAGCCAGGTACCGAAGAATTTAATGCGAAGTAGAGTTTATTTGTTTGTGCATAAGTAGTGACTAATTCGTAATAATAATCTCCTGTTAAGATGTCTTCAAATAGGTAATCTTCATTGCTATTTAAAAATATTTTAGAACATATAGGATCAATCTTGCCTGTTACTATATTTTGTTTGTGCCCCACGGCATTGATGTGATCTCCAACTAAACACAAATCTTTAAAAATAGTATTTCCATGTTTTCCGTATTGATGTTCCCAAATAATCGTTCCGTTGACATTTAATTTTAAAAGATACGCTTTCGTCATTAATGAATCAGCATTGTAAATTTGACCTCCTATGACACAAATACTATCGTTTAAAAGTCTAATACTTGTTGCAAAGTCTTCACCAGAAGTGCCGATTTGTTTGGTCCAAAGGGTATCACCATTTTTATCTGTTTTCACCAAGTAAATATCTTTATCACCTAATGTTCGAGAATTGGTTTCGCCAACCATTAAAATGCTTGTGTCAGGAAGTAAAACGGCATCGTTTACTTTTTCCCATCCTGAACCACCATATGATTTTTCCCAAATTAAATTTCCTGATAAATCAGTTTTGATTAGATAGAAATCATAACCACCATTTCCGATTGAATTGGTAAAGCCACTTACATATAAAGCATCATTTTTTGAATATAAAACGCGTCTTCCCCAATCTGTTTCAATTCCACCATAATTTTTAGACCAAATATTTTGTCCTAAACTATCTATTTTTAACAAAAATGCTTGAGAGGAATTGGTTTCACTAAAACTACTTGAGGAACCTGTTATAATGTAACTACTATCTTCAAGTTGAACTGCTCCTTGACCAAAATCATATCCATTGTTAGAATACAATTTATAGAATGAAATTTGTGACCATCCTATGAATGGAGAAACAAGAATTAGAAACGTTTTAATTAAAATCTGCATTGTAGTCTGAAAATTAATGATTTACCATTTCCGTTTTTATTGAAAGCTCCAATGATGTTTTCAGATGCAATTCCAAATACCCATTTTTTTATTTTAGCGTTAACATAAAGTCCTGTTCTAAAATTTGCAAATCCTCCATAACTTTCTTGAAGTCCAAAATCGAAAACTTGATTCAATTTATAATTTGCTCCAGCATAAACTAATGGAATATAAGACATCGTTGGAAACATTCTAATTCCAAAAAATGATTGTAATTTTCGAAGTTGATATTGATCGACAATTTTTCCTACTTGGAGCATTACAGGTAAAAATAAATTAGAGCGTTGAATTGATTTCTGAATTCCTAATTGAGAATATATTTGAGTGGTATCTGAAAATACATTGTTTTCGCCAATCAACTGATTTAATTTGAAACCGCTGTAATGATAAGTGGAATCAAACGTGTAAGTAGTTGCACCAGATGAAATTGTCGCTAAACCTAAATTTTTCACTACAAATTGAATGTATGCATTTTGTTCTTTCGTCCAGTCTATTTTTAGTTTTAAATCTAAATCTATTCCAAAGCCATATCCTTTATTAAATTTTGCGCCATTAGAACTGCTAAAATCTCCGTTGATTTTTAGACTATCATTAAATCCACCATTTGGTTGATAAAACGCTCCGTCAATAATTGAACCTTGAACATTGTTTTGAAGATTAAAGTAGTTAAAACAAATACTTGATTTTGATTTTTTGAAAATAATACCCAAACCTATTTTTTGAAATGTTGAGAATTTAAACTCTGTACCCGTTAAATTCACTGTTTTATCGATATACTGTTCGTTTCCGTAAAATGTCAATCCAAATGCGTCTTTTGAATAGGTCATTGATCCAATAGAAGTATATCCTGTTTTGATGATAAGACCAATATTAGATTTTTTAAATAAATTGACTTTAAGATTTCGATATTCAAGCTCAGAATTAACATCAAATCCTGTAATGTTTAGGCCGTTCATTTTTTTGAACGAATGATCTTTGATTTCTGTTGAAAGATAACCGCCGTTAATGAATTTCCCCATAAATTCATTTCTCATAGCAGTTGAAGAATATTCTCCAGAACCATTTAATATGATTTCATTATAATTTGAAAGTGTGTCGTATTGAATTGGAAGAAGTTGTTGAGAATAACTCATCCCAGTAATTAATAGAAATAGAAAAAAATTAAATTTCATCTAAATACGTGCTTTAAGTTTAAAAATTGCTTTTAATTGAACACCAAGAAATGCTCCTTCCGGAATGATTACTTGCTGATTTGTTCCTGATGAAGGAGAGGGACTATCCAATTTTGCTTTCACTACAATTTTATGAATAGAGCTAATGTTTTTTATGATTTCTTCCGATAAATTAAAGTTAATATTTGATTTAGAGTATATTAATCCTTGGGATGTATAGTCAGAACCATAAAGTGAAGAAGTGATTTTATCATCACCAGTAACGGTGTAAAGTGTATTCCCATTTTGATCCACCAAAAACAACGTAATCTCACTTCCAAAAGGAAATGAATTTTGAGTTGTTAGACTGAATTTACCCGAACTTATATGTGATTTTTTCTCATCCTGATTTAAATCAAAATCAAACGTATCTTGAGCGGTCAATCCATTAAAACCTATAGTTAATGGCATTTGAGCATCTATCGAAACTTTCAATTTACTATTTGGGAAAATTTCATTCCAACCCCCAGAAACATTCCCCCAAGGATTTAATTGAATAGAATAGCCTATTGAATGCTTTGATCCCAAATTTTCTAAATAAGTTTCTAAATTACTGTTCAAAGAATTAAATTGAATTGTTTTTAGGCTTGGCGTGAAATTATCCCAAGTGCCTATTGCAGGATCTAAAAACATCGGTTGACCTATTTGGGGGTGTTGAAGTGTCACACTATTTGATGCATAATTTTCACTTTTGATTTCAAATAATGTAGCTTTCGCACTGATTTTAAGTCCATTTGAAATAGTGAACGATAAATTCGTTGACGGTAAATCAATTGATCCTGCGATTAATTTCGATAAGGCATCGATTGTTGTAGTTGTTGTATCCGAGATGATTTTATTTCCGATCCGATGTTGATGGTGCTATTTGCTAAAATTCCAAACGTAGAAAACTTACCAAATTTAGTTGTTCCACCATTTAATTTATATGATAAATCTTGATATGA
>JAJTEO010000105.1 GCA_021300395.1 Fluviicola sp.
ATAAAAATCTTCTTGCATTTTATAAGTTGGAACACGATCATCTTTAATTCTTCTTGTAAACAGAATTGTTTTTCCATCAACTGTAATCGTTGGGAAATATTCAGGATCAGCAGTGTTAATTCCAGGTCCAATATTGATCGGTTTGAAATTCGTCGGGTGTTTCATCGCTTCAGCTCCAAATGCACTTGCTTGACGCATTTTAGCCGCTTTTTGTAACATGTTTTCATCAGCATTTCGATTATTCATGAAGTTATCGAAATTTTTTACACTGTTTTCAAAATCTCCAACTGTTTGTTGACAAGCTGCTAAGAAATAGTACGTTGTACCACTCGAAGGGAAATTTGGATTGATTTGAATCGCTCGATTGTAATGTTTAATTGCTTGAGGAATCATGTTTGAATATTCATACAAACTTGCAATGAACAAATGAGCTTCTAAAAAGTTCGAATCTTTTTCCAAAGCTTTATTTAAATTTTCAATCCCTGGAGTGTATTCCGTCATCAATGTTTTTGGATTTCGAGATGTTGGATTTTTCTCCGCTTCTTCGAAATAACTAATCGCTTTTTTATTCGTTGTAGAATAAGGTTTTTGAGCAACTCCACAAGCTGCGAAAACAAATGTCAATAGTGTTAAAAATAGATACTTCATAATCTAATTGTTAAGGTATGTTCATGAATTTGTGTGTCTGTAAAGAAATTCTCCATCTAGGATTTAACTTTACATATTCTATTATTTCAGGTAAAAAACGTTCTTGTTTTGACCATTCTGGTTGTAAGTACAATTTGCATTCCAAATTTACTTTTGCAGCATGTTCTTCTGCCCATTGAAAGTCTGAAGGGTGACTAATCACAACTTTCAATTCATTTGCTTTTGTATATGCTTCTTCTGTTGGTTTTTTAAATTTCTTAGGTGAAAAGCAATACCAATCTATGTTTCCGATTAATTCGTAGCAGCCAGAAGTTTCAATAGCTGTTTCGATTTTGTTGTCTTTTAGTCTATTAATCAAAGTTGTAAGATCATACATTGCTGGTTCACCACCTGTAATCACAACGAAATCTGTTTTCGATTTTAAAACTTCTTCTATAATAAAATCAATCGTTAAGTTTGGATGTGCTTCATGATCCCAACTTTCTTTTACATCGCACCAAACACAACCAACATCACAACCAGCTAAACGAATAAAAAACGCCGCACGACCGGAATAAAAACCTTCACCCTGAATCGTGTAAAAGTATTCCATTACAGGTAGTTCTATCGATGTATTTATATCTTTTATTGTCATTTTATATTGCTGTTACTTTGTCGATTTCGTCAACAAATAATTCTAATTTTCCGTCATCATTTGGTCTAAAATTGCCTTCAAACTTTACATTCTCAAGCCAATCACCTTGACCGTATGAATGTTTTTGTACGATTTCCTGTGAAAATGTTTCATCAAATGTCTCAATTAATACAAAAATTTCAGCTCGTTTTGCGGTAATTTCATCTAATGTAAGATTAATTAGAGGAGAATCTTCATTTATTTTGTGAACCAACGTCCATGTTAATGGGAAAAAGGTAATTGAATCAGTTTCTAAGTTCAATTGAAAATAATCCTTATTGAAGTGGTCAACTCCTTCTGTTTTATCTAAAGAAAGAAAGACTTTAACTTTTGTATTTAATAATACATTGTTTCGTTGATTTACCATTTTAAACATCACTGCTTTACCTTCTTCAAATGGAGTGATAATTACATTTTTCGAAAAAGCTAATCTGGCATTTGGTCTGGAGAATCGACCATACAATTGACCGGTTACTAATGCAAATGCTAATAATCCAACAAAGGCTTCAACCATTGCAATAATTTCTGCTCCCATTTTCCCAGGAGAGACTGATCCGTAGCCAACAGTTGTAAAGGTTTGAGTAGAAAAGAAAAATGCACTAAAAAAAGGATGTTGATGATCTGAAATGCCATTTAATTGATCAATTCCAACCATTAAATATAGAAAAGTGAAGAATATATTAATAGCGATGTAAAACAATAATGTGAAAATTAGAAACTTGTATGTTTTAAGTTCCATCAAATATTTATAAAAATCTTGAAGCGGAGTCAATCCACCTCGTCTAACGATATTGTAGGAACCATCACGGTTCATCAAACGTTTTAAAGGTTTTTGAAATTTTGAGCCTAATCCGGGATCTTTCACTGTTTTCATAGATACGAAAATAGTGATTTATTTGATTTTAAATGGTTTTAAAGTAGAACCAAATTAATATTTGATTCTACTTTTATTTCTCTTTTTAATTTGCATCAATAATTGCCCAATTGTCTTGAAGGCGATCGTGTTCTCTCATGAATTTTTTCACTTTTGAAAGTGATATTCTCTTTTTCGAATCTTCTTTGATAATTGTTTCGAAAGAATCATGAATTAATGAAAGAATCGGAGAGTCCATTAATTGAATTGAAGTTTCATCCTCAAAGGCATAATTTTTATACAAATCAATAATGTTTTCCTTGTCAACTTGATCTTCTTCAGTCAACGTTTTAGCATACTTTAATTCTACCAAAAAAGGCAGTAGTTGTGCGCTTAATTCAATGAAGTTGCGTAAAATATAAACAGCTTCATTTAGCTTTTGAATGTGTTTAGTAGTCATAACGCAGAGATTTATAGTTTCTACTTATATAACGTAAACGAGATCAAATTAGTTGTTTAAAATTTACTTTTTTTTTGATTTTAACGAATGTTTAACAATTTTTATTAATTGATGATTTCAGAAATTTCTTTACCAACTAATGAGCCAATTGCAACACCCATTCCTCCCAAGCGAACACCAACAGCAATGTTAGGATGAATCAATTTGATGATTGGTTTTTTAGTTTTTCCAACTCCCATGATGCCCGACCAAAAATGCTCGATTTCAACAGGTTGGTTTGGGGTGATTACATTGTGGAGTAAATCAATTAAGGCATTTTTAATCTGATCTGTTTGCTCAAAAGAAGTTGTTGTTTCTCCTTCAAAATTTAGGTTTCTTCCACCTCCTAATAATATTCTATTGTCAATATTTCTAAAGTAGTAATATCCTTGTTGGTAATGAAAAGTACCTTTTAGTTCTAAATTATGTATTGGTTTTGTGATTAAAACTTGAGCTCTTGCCGGATTAACATCTTCATCTGGTAAAAATTGTTTTGCAAAACCATTCGTGCAAATGCAAATTTTAGAAGCTTTAATTTCACCAATAGAAGTGTGTATAATAGAAGTCGTGTCAGAAGAATTGATGGAGAGAGCTTCAATTCCAAATAAACAGTGAATTCCATTTTCAAGAACTAATTGGTGGAATTTGTGAATCATTCGTCCACTATTAATTTGACCTTCTAATCGATTGTAAAAACTTGACTCTACTTTGCTGAATCCAAATTTTTCTTGAATCTTTTTATCAATGGAATAAACATTTTTTTCATTTGTAATCGTCTCGATTTTTTCGTTCAGATAATCAAGTTTTTCTAACGTTTCATGTCCAATAGTTCTTTCGTTTTCAGTTATTAAATCCCAAGAACCATTGATTTGTAAATCTAAATTTTCTCTTCCGATGATTGATTGTAAATTCTGCAAACCTTGCCAACGCATTTCAACTGTTTTCCATACATCTTCTTCAGAAATATGAGATAAATCATCAACTAATTCTGTTGCACTTCCAAAGCACGAAAAACCTGCATTTTTAGAGCTCGCCCCTGTAGGTAAGAATCCTCTTTCAATAATCAGAATCTTTGCTTTTGGATGCTTTTTTTTGATTTCTAAACTTGTGCTAAATCCAACAATTCCAGCTCCGATGATTAAGTAATCAACATTGTTGAAGTAAGTGTCTTTTTCCCAGTAACTTAAATCGTTAATTTTTAGCATAGTTCTTGCGTGTTATAAATGAAAAACTTTAGAAGTTTTTTACGATATTTGTTTTTTATTAAAAATAATTAAACCAAAACTGTATCTAGTTGTACAGATTTACGTTTATACCAAAGATATGAAATTATTTATACTAATAGTGAGTTTGTTTGTTGGTGTTTTGAGTTATGCTCAAGATAACATTATTTACAAATTTTCAGGAATAATCACGAATACTGACTTAGGAAAAAAAGAAGCTGGTGTTACCGTTTCATTAATGAAAGATGGGCAACAATTGGCTACGGGTGTTTCTGGTTCAAATGGTAAATATGGTTTTAATTATACCGGACCAATTGGGATGAAATTTGTCATCGTATACTCAAAAGCTGGTTTAGTTAGTAAGCGCTTGAGTTTTGATGGTTCCAAAATGAATATTGAAGATGTTTTAGCAGGAAGTGAAGTTCAATTTCCTGGTGATGTAAGTATGTTTGCAGAGCGACAAGGTGTAGATTTCTCGTTTTTGAATAGCGAACCTTATGTTATACTTTCTTGGGATCCAAATCAAATGGGAGTTGTTCCTGATATGGCTGCTTTGAATAAAATGAAAAAGAAGGTTGACGATCTTCTAGCAAAAGCTCCAGCAGCTCCAAATGAAGATGATGCAAAATTTACAGAAGCTGTAAAAGCTGGAGATGCATTATTCGGTCAGAAAAAATATCAAGAAGCGATTGTAAAATTTGAATTAGCGAATGGTATAAAACCGAAAGAGAAGTATCCAACAGATAAAATTTTGGAATGCGAGAAATTGTTAGCAGCAGAAAAGAAAGAACAAATGGCTGCGCAACAAGCTGATCAAGAGTATACCAACTTAGTAAAAGCTGCAGATAATCTAAGAGATCAAAAGAAATACGATGATGCGATAGCTAAATATAACGAAGCAATAAAAAAGAAAAGTTCGGATCCTTATCCAAGTCAACAAATTGCTGCGGTTAATAAATTGAAAGAAGAGGAAAAGAATAAAGCAGCTCAAGAAACAAAAATAAAAGAACTAATTGCTGCAGGAGATAAAGCTGTAACAGGTTCAAAATTTGATGAAGCGAAAACGAAATATGAAGAAGCTTTAGCTTTAAAGCAAGATCCTGCAGTTAAGACAAAATTGGATGGTGTAAATGCTAAATTAGCTGAAGCAAAGGCGAAAGATCAAGCCAAAGCAAAGTATGACGGATTGATTTCAGAAGCGAATAGTTTACAGACTAGCGGCAAACTACCAGAAGCAAAAGCTAAATTTCAAGAAGCTGGGAAATTAGATCCAACACAAACGATTCCACCTGCAAAAATTAAAGAGATTGACGATTTAATTGCAAAAGGTGCTGCAGATAAACAAAAAACGGATAAATACAATGCAGCAATTACAGCTGCTGAGCAACTTCAAAGTTCAGGGAAATTAAAAGAAGCTAAAGCGAAATATCAAGAAGCTGGGACAATTGATCCAACTCAAGCTGTTCCAAAACAAAAGATCACTGAAATCGATAATTTAATCGCTGGAGAAGCAGCAAGTGCAGATAAAAAAGCAAAAGTTGATAAGTTAATTGCTGATGGTACAGCATTGTTGACTAAGAATGATCTTGATAATTCAAAGTTGAAATTTGAAGAAGTGTTGAAGTTAGATGCGACAAATGCAGTGGCTCAAGCTAAAATAAATGAAATCAATACGAAGCAAAATGCTTTGAAAGGTCAAGCAGAGAAAGACAAGCAATTTGAAGCATTGAAAACTGAAGGTCTTAAATTGGCTACTGATAAAAAATGGTCTGAGGCTAAAGCAAAATTACAGGAGGCAAATACGATTAAAGTAGATGCTGTAGTTACAGCTAAACTAAAAGAAATTGATGCTGCTTTAGCTTCGGATAAACAAAAAACAGATAAGTATAATGCTGCAATTACAGCTGCTGAGCAATTACAAAGTTCAGGTAAATTAAAAGAAGCAAAAGCGAAATATCAAGAAGCTGGGACAATTGATCCAACTCAATCAGTTCCAAAACAAAAGATTACTGAAATTGACAATTTGTTGGCTGGTGATGCTGCTGCTGCAGATAAAAAAGCAAAAGTTGACAAGTTGATTGCTGACGGAACTGCTTTGTTAACTAAGAATGATCTGGATAATTCGAAATTGAAGTTTGAAGAAGTCTTAAAGTTAGATGCTTCAAATACTGTTGCTCAAGCAAAAATAAATGAAATTAATACAAAGCAAAACGCATTAAAAGGTCAAGCTGAGAAAGACAAGCAATTTGAGACATTGAAAACAGAAGGTTTTAAATTAGCAACTGAAAAAAAATGGGCTGAAGCGAAATCGAAATTAGAAGAAGCAAATACTATTAAAGTAGACCCAACAGTAACTGCTAAATTGAAAGAGGTAGAAGCAGGGATTAAA
>JAJTEO010000106.1 GCA_021300395.1 Fluviicola sp.
GAATCACATTAGGCGCATATGGTTTGTCAAAAACAGCTGTTGTTCCTTCTACAATTTCTTTCGGTAAAAAGTAATTCCCTAAAGATTTACTCATTTTTTGACCGTTCACATTCAACATGTTGGCATGCATCCAATATTTCGCTGGATTACAACCCAATGAACCACAATTTTGAGCAATTTCATCTTCGTGATGCGGAAATTTTAAATCCAAACCTCCACCGTGAATGTCAAATTGTGAACCTAAATATTTTGTACTCATAGCAGTACACTCAATATGCCAACCTGGATTTCCGTTCCCCCATGGAGAACGCCAAATTTGCATATCATCTGGATTTGCTTTTTTCCATAAAGCGAAATCGGCAAAGAAACGTTTTTCGTCTTGTGCATTCAAGGTTCTTGTTTCTTCCGCTAATTCGTCTACTTTTCGTCCGCTTAATATTCCATATTCGAACTTTTCGCTGTAAGCTCTCACATCAAAATAAACTGAACCATTTACAACATAAGCAAAACCATTCTCAATAATTTGTTCGATGATTTCGATTTGTTCTTGAATATGACCAGTTGCTGTCGGTTCAATATTTGGTGGCAACATGTTGTAAATACGTTGTAATTCTTGGAAATTAACGTTGTATTTGTAAACGATTTCTAATGATTGAACTTGCTCCAAACGAGCTACTTTTCCGATACTATCTACATCGTCTCCTGCACTGTTTGTAATGTGACCAGCATCTGTGATATTTCTCACGTATTTTACTTGATACCCTAATTTCAAAAGGTAACGGTAAATCATATCAAAATTGATAAACGTACGCATGTTTCCCATATGTGGCTCACTGTATAACGTCGGTCCACAAACATACATTCCAACTCTATTTTCGTGTATCGGTTCAAATTTTTCTTTTTGACCTGTTAAACTATTGTAAATAAAAAGTTCGTTTGTAATTGTGCTCATAACGTTATCCTGTGATTTTTCACGAAATTAATGAAAAGATTGAAAGTAAAAGTGATTTGAAAGCTGATTATTTGCTTGTTTTCTTCGGTAAACTTCTTAAAAAAGTAAAAATCCTTTTTCTAAACAAGATTAATAATAAGATGTAAGGAAGAAACATTAGGTATAAAATACCAAAATTGATATTACTTCCGAAAGATGATTCTTCTAAATCAGTGGCTTGTTCTGATAATAATTTACATTGCGAACATCCTTGTCCAAACACATCTAGTACTAGAAGTGATAAACAAATAATTAAGAATATTCTGACTGTATTTTTCATGAGTTAAAATTAATAATAATTCAATTGATTAAAAATGATTTTCGTCATTATTCTTTACTCTAAAATCAGATTCTTTAGTAGAATGTACCAATCAATGAGTAAAGGATTAGAACAAAAAGAAAAATTCAACTAACTTTGAGTTCAGTTTATCAAAACATCAAAATGAAATACATATTTATATACATATTAGCAGTTGTAACAATTATCTCAAGTTGTGGAGGTTCTAAATCTAAAACTGCTGCCACAACAAACATAGATAGCTTAATCGTTCTTTATCCTGACAGCATGCCGATTTTAATCAAACACGGTCAGAAAATGATGAAAGAATTTGATTTTTCTAAAGCAATCGCTGATGGGGCAAAAGCATTTCATAAAGACAGTAATAACATCGAAGCTAGAATGTTATATGCAGATGTTTTAAATAATCGTCCAACGAGAACATTTACAGATGTCATGGAGGCTCAAAGACACTTCAAAGTGATTATCAAAAAAGAACCAAGAAACACAAAAGCACTTGTAGGATTGGCAACAACTTACAGTCAACAACAAGATTTTGAAAAAGCGTTTCAATACATTAATAACGCGTTGAAAATAGATGCAAAATACAGAGATGCTTATGTTTTAAAAGGAACTATTTATTTACAAATTGGGAATAAAGAATTAGCAAAATCATCTTATGAAACTGCTGTTCAACAAGATCCTAAATTTTATGAAGCTTATTTGATGTTGGGTACAATTTATGAATCAGAGAACAATCCAATTTGTTTAGAATATTATACAACTGCAACTAAAATTCAACCAAATAATCCAGATGTTCTTTATGCTTTAGCTTATGCAGATGTGAAGTACAATAAAGTGAATCAAGCGAAAAGATTGTACCGTAAAATGATTCAGATTGATTCAACGTACCACGAAGCATTATTTCAATTAGGTTACATCAAACAGTATGTTGAAATGGAGAGAGACAGTGCCATGTATTTTTACAAAAGTGCCATCAAATCAAACTTCCAATTCGTAGAAGCGTATCATAATTTAGGTTTATGTTACGAAGAAATGGGCGACAAAACGCATGCTTTAGAATCTTTCGGTAAAGCCTTAAAATTCAATCCAAATTATGAGTTATCTAGAACTGAAGCAAATAAATTGAGATAATGCGAATTCATCCAAAGTACATTCAAATTATTGGCGATGCTGTCATTCCTTTATTAGGTTTCTTTGTTTGGAGTTGGAACATTTACTTTATTCTTCTTTTTTATCTGCTTGATCTTTTAGTTAAAGAAGTCGTAATGCATTTTAAATCAAATCGCATTGTGAAATTTCAAACTGAAATCGGATTAAAAAATACTTCATCAAAAAATGAATTGAAATTTCGATTCTTAAGCAGTATTCTTCTAATCTTTAGCTTATTTGTTATTCATTTTGCGTTAGTCGTAAAAGATGATGATTTTAATTTACTAAAAGAATTAATTGATTTTTGGAATTATAAAGACATGGGATTTGCTCAAGGTTATATTCTAATTCCATTAGTAATCGTAATGGGGTTCATGCAATATAAAAATGAATTTATTCTACCTAAATTGTATGAAAATCAGTCATTGGATTTTATCTGGAAAAAACACATTAAAGCATTAATCGTTTTGTTAAGTTTTTCAAGTTTAACGTTTGGAATACTTCAATTTGTAAAAATAAATGATTTGATATTGGTGATTGGTGTTATTGGAATTTCAAGCGCTTATCAATTTTTAGAAATTCGTAGTCAATTTCTGAGAAAATAAATTAAATCTCACCCATCAACTCCAACGTTTCTTTCGACGCTGCTTGTTCGGCCATCTTTTTAGATGTTCCTTTACCTTGTCCGTAATTAACACTGTTGACTTTCGCTTGAACTAAATACTCCCAAGAACCTCCCAAGTTTTCTTCCGTAAGAACTTCAAATTCAAGTTTCAATTGTTTTTTCTGACTCCAAATAAATAACTTCGATTTGAAATCAATTTCTTCTTCCAATAAACGATTTAAATCAACGTATTTTCTGAAGACATGATGGTTAATTGACTTTTTAACAGCACTAAATCCACCATCTAAATAAATGGCCCCCATAATCGCTTCAAAAGCGTTTCCTTCTAATGTGTTTAAATTGATCGAACGTCCTTTTTGATAACGAATGATTTCTCTTAACTCCATATCCTCTGCAATCGTAGACAATGTTTTTCTACTAACTAATTTGGATTTGATTTTTGTTAAGTATCCTTCATCTTCGTTTGGAAAACGGGTATACAGATATTCAGCAATGACCGCATCTAATATGGCGTCACCTAAAAATTCTAAACGTTCGTTTGAAGATTCGGAATTGTTATTGCTTAAAGATTTGTGTGTTACTGCTTCAAAAAAATAGTGTACTTTTCTAGGACGGTATCCAAACCGTTTTAGGATAAATCGAATAATTAGTAATTCATCCTTTGATCTCTTTCCTGTGAAAAATAAGAAGCGGGATAACAATTATTTTTGATATTTCTTAACAATAATACTTGTATTATGTCCTCCAAATCCGAATGTATTTGAAATAGCATAATTTACAACACGATTTTGCGCTTTATTAAACGTAAAGTTTAATTTATTATCTATCGCTGGATCGTCAGTAAAGTGATTAATTGTTGGAGGAATAATATCATGTTGAACAGCCATAACACATGCAATCGCTTCAATTGCTCCAGCAGCACCTAATAAATGTCCTGTCATTGATTTTGTTGAACTGATGTTCAAGTTGTAAGCATGATCACCAAAAACATCTTTAATTGCTTTTACTTCAGCAATATCTCCTAATGGAGTTGATGTTCCGTGAACGTTTACATAATCAATTTTAGTAGCATCAATCTCAGCATCTTCTAAAGCAGCTAACATTGTGTTACGAGCGCCAATTCCATCTGGATGTGGAGCTGTCATATGATAAGCATCTCCAGACATACCACCACCTACAACTTCTGCGTAGATAGTTGCACCTCTTTTGATTGCGTGTTCATATTCTTCTAAAATAAGTGCACCTGCACCTTCACCTAAAACAAAACCATCACGATCTAAATCAAACGGACGAGATGCTGTTTCTGGAGAATCATTACGAGTAGATAATGCTTTTAAAGCATTAAATCCTCCCATTCCCATTTGGTTAACAGCAGCTTCAGAACCACCAGTAACGATTGCATCAGATTTTCCTAAACGAATCATATTGAAAGCATCGATAATTGCATTCGTTGCAGAAGCACAAGCAGAAACAGTTACATAGTTTGGTCCTCTTAAACCGTATTTAATAGAGATATGACCTGCTGCGATATCAGCAATCATTTTAGGAATAAAGAATGGATTGAAACGTGGCGTTCCATCTCCTGAGAAGAAATTTTCAGCTTCGTCTTGGAACGTTTTTAAACCTCCAATACCTGAACCCCAAATAACTCCAATTCTATCTAAATTTGGATTTGACTCCATAAGACCAGAGTGCACCATAGCTTCTGTAGCAGAAACTATGGCGTACTGTGAAAATTGGTCTAATTTTCTTGCTTCTTTACGATCGATAAATTCTTCAACATTGAAGTCTTTAACCTCGCAAGCAAAATGTGTTTTGAACAAAGATGCATCGTATTGTTTCACTGGCGCCGCACCACTTTTCCCTTGTTTTAATGCTTCCCAATATTCAGTAAGCGTATTACCAATAGGTGTAAGTGCACCTAACCCCGTTACAACAACTCTTTTTAATTCCATAAAGGATAAACTTTGTTCAACAATAAGATTCTAAAAATTTATTAGTTTGAGTGCTCCTCGATGTAAGTGATAGCATCTCCAACTGTTTGGATTTTTTCTGCTTGATCATCAGGAATTGCGATGTTGAATTCTTTTTCAAATTCCATAATCAACTCAACTGTATCTAGAGAATCAGCACCTAGATCATTTGTGAAGCTTGCTTCGTGATTTACTTCGCTTTCTTCAACACCTAATTTATCTACAATGATAGATATTACTTTTGCTTTGATTTCAGACATTTCTAATTTTTTTAATAATTACAGTTTGCAAAGAAAAAAACATTGTGGCAAAAAACAAAATTATTTACTCATATTATTATACTCATTTACTATTCAATCTATACAATATGACGTCAAGAGTATATGTTTAAAGGGATTAATTCAATTTATGAATGTTATTTTTTTTATGTTAAATTTTTCAACTGAAAGTCAAAATTGCTGTTTTTAAGGTTTTTTTAACTAAAAAGGTGAGAACTTTTGGGTTATAAACGACTATACTTTCTAACTTTACACCATGGAGAAAATAAAATTAGCGATTTTTGCTTCTGGATCTGGGTCAAATGCAAAGAATATTATTCAGCATTTTAAAGACCATTTATCGATTGAAATTGAGTTTGTATTATCGAATAAATCGGATGCTCCAATCGTTTTTTGGTGCAACGAAAACAACATAGAAACGGTTATTCTAGATAACGAGAAAGTAGATGATGGAAATTTGTTAAATTCCATTTGCAAAGAGAAAGCGATAAACTTCATCATTCTAGCAGGATATTTAAGAAAAATTCCCGCTGAATTAATTCATGCTTTTGAAAATAAAATGATCAATATTCACCCATCTCTCTTACCAAAATTTGGAGGAAAAGGCATGTATGGAAATCACGTTCATAAAGCCGTAAAAGAAGCCAACGAAAGCCAAACGGGAATCACTATCCATTATGTAAACGAAAATTTTGATGAAGGAAAGTATATTGCACAATTTTATACTGAAATCATCGCTTCTGATACAATAGAAGATATACAAACAAAAATACATTCGTTGGAACAAAAGTATTTTCCATCAGTTATTGAAAAAACAATTATTGCTTAAAACCCCATAAAATGTTCGAATTTTTAAATGTATTTAATACGGGTGAACTGTTCAAAGCTTCAATGGTTCTTTTTGCTGTAATTGATATCATTGGTTCAATTCCATTAATTATTGTTTCATTGGGAATCATGATTGGATTTTTCCTTCTAGGTGAAAGTATTTTGAAGTTATTTGGTGTGACTATTCAATCGTTTGCGGTAGCAGGTGCATTAATCATATTTGCAATGGCACTCGAAATGATTTTAGGCGTTAAATTGTTTAAAGACTCTGTTTCTGGAAAAACAGCGAGTGTTGTTCCTTTAGCATTTCCTTTAATTGCTGGAGCTGGAACGATGACTTCCCTTGTTTCTTTAAAAGCAGAATTTCATGACATCAATATTATATTGGCTATATTTATAAATATCTTAATCGTTTATTTAGTTTTAAAATCTACCAATAAGATTGAAAGATTACTAGGTGAAACGGGAATCGCTATCATGAAAAAAGTATTCGGAATTATTTTGTTAGCAATCGCTGTGAAGTTGTTTACTTCGAATATGAAATTAATGTTTGAATAATATTTTAGAATTTAAAACATGAAAAAAACAAATACTGAGAAAGAATTACGTTACGATAAAGCATATTTAAGAATGGCCAAAACATGGGCCGATCTTTCTCATTGTTCAAGAAAACAAGTAGGTGCAATTATTGTCAAAGATGGAATGATTATTTCTGATGGTTACAATGGTGCTCCAGCTGGTTTTGATAATTGCTGCGAAAATGAAATTGGTGAAACGCATTGGTATGTCTTACATGCAGAAGCTAATGCTATACTTAAAGTCGCAAAATCAACGAATAATTGCAAAGATGCAACCCTTTATTTAACGCTTTCTCCTTGTAAAGAATGTAGTAAATTAATTCTTCAAGCCGGAATTAAAAAAGTTGTTTTTATAGATAAATACAAAGATACTGCCGGCATCGACTTTCTTGCAAGTGCTGGAATTGAAACGGTTCATTTAGATAATATTACAGATGGAGAATAAAAAATTTAATTACTTAATTCCAATTTCACTTGCTGCCTTTTTAGCAATTGGTTTATGGTTGGGTAATTTCATGTCAAAAAATGGATCTTACGGTTTTTCAAAAGGAGAAGAGAAAACACAAAAACTTCAAGATATCATTGATGTTTTAGATGCGAAATATGTCGATGATGTCAATGGAGAGGAATTGTTTGAAAAAGCGATTGGAGACATGTTGCACCAATTGGATCCTCATAGTAATTATATTCCAGCAAAAGATTTAAAAGCGGTTAATGAATCGATCGAAGGAAAATTCGGTGGAATTGGCGTTCGTTTTTTTGTAATTCGTGATACGATTTGCGTGACAAATGTGATTCATTATTCACCTTCTGAACGAGCTGGTTTAAAAGCAGGAGATAAAATTGTCGAAATAGAAAATAAAATCGTTGCGGGTAAAAAAATCAACAACGAAAAAATAATGTCTATGTTGAAAGGCGATCCTGGGACATTTGTGAACGTGAAGATTCTTAGAAATAAAAAGAAACTTGCTAAAAAAATTCAACGCGGAATTATTCCAATTGAATCTGTTATTTGTGCCAAAATTGTTTCTCCTTCGATTGGTTACATCAAAATCGAACAGTTTTCAGTTTCTACATATGAAGAATTTCAATATGCGATCATGAATTTGAAGCGACAAGGAATGAAAAAATTAATTGTCGATTTAAGAAACAATGGTGGTGGTGTTTTACAAAGTGCTACGAAGATTGTGGATGAATTTCTAAAAGAAAATTTACCAATCGTTGAAACAAAAGGAATTCACCAAGGTCGTCAAATGTATCGTTCTACAGGTGGTGGCGTCTTGGAATCAACTCCTTTATGTATATTAATTAACGAAAATTCTGCTTCAGCGAGTGAAATTTTAGCAGGAGCTTTACAAGATAACGATCGTGGAACAATCATCGGACGTCGTTCATTTGGGAAAGGTTTAGTTCAAGAAGATATTCAATTAAGAGATGGAAGTGATTTACGTTTAACAATTGCCCGTTATTATACGCCAACTGGAAGATGTATTCAAAAACCTTATGCAGGTGATATTGAAGAATATTATCAAGATCAATATGATCGCATGAACAATGGTGAATTATACAAACCAGATTCAAGTATTTTCGTTGATTCATTAAAATTCAAAACGCCAAAAGGTAAAATCGTTTATGGCGGTGGCGGAATTATGCCAGATCTTTTTGTACCGTATGATTCAACTGGAACTAGTTTCTATTACTCTGAATTAATGTATTCTGGCTCATTTCAAGGTTTCGCATTTGACTTTGTAGCAGATAAAAGAACTAAATGGAAAAATCCAGCTGAATTCAATAAATCATTCACTGTTTCAGATCAATTGGTAGAAGACTTTACAAAGTACAGTGCTAAATACTTTAAAGTTCCTGTGAAGAAAAGCGAATATAATCATAGTATTTTAAAGAAATAAAATTCCGATTGATGCAAGTAATTTCTGTAGTTGAAGACGAAAAAAGTATTGCCGAAATGATTCGTCTAAATTTAGAATTAGATGATTTTGAAGTAGCAGTATATGAAGATGGGAAGAAAGCATTAGAGAATTTAGGTTCGATCATCAATTCCGATTTAGTGATTTTGGATGTGATGCTACCTTTTCATAGCGGCTTAGAAATTTGTCAAGAGATTAGAAAAATTTCAAAAGTTCCAATTTTATTTCTTTCAGCCAAAGGAACAACTCCTGATAAAATAGCGGGTTTAAAATTAGGTGCAAATGATTATTTAGCCAAGCCGTTCGACCTAGAAGAATTGCTTTTAAGAGTTCATATTTTAACTCAAAAAGAGGAAACGGAAGAATACTATCAAATCGGAAATAAAAAGATCATTTTCTCTACTTTCGAAGTAATTGATTTAACAACAAATGAAATTAATTTACTCTCTAAAAAAGAAATTGAACTCTTAAAATTATTTACCGAGAAAGTCGGATTGGTGATTTCAAGAGATGAAATACTCGATAAAATTTGGGGTAAAGATCAATTTCCAACCTCAAGGACCATCGATAACTTTATCTTGAACTTCAGAAAAATGTTTGAAGAAGACCCAAAAACTCCTCTTTATTTTCATTCAATAAGAGGAGTTGGATATAAATTGACGATTTGATTTATCAT
>JAJTEO010000107.1 GCA_021300395.1 Fluviicola sp.
AATTGTATCGGATAATTATGAAGATATTTTTTCAATAATAAACATAAAATGAATAAGCGAATTTTAATTGTTTTCTTGATTATTACCTCTTCATTAGGAATGATGAGTCTTGATCAATTTGAAGATTTTTTTAAAATTACAAAGAAAGATGTGAAGTTGATTTACCCAACTTATTTTCCAAAACCAAGTTATTCTTTTTCAAGTAATAAATTAAGTCCTGATAAATTTGTTCTTGGAAGAAAATTATTTTACGATGAAATTTTATCCAAAGACAATACGGTAAGTTGTGCAACTTGTCATGAACGAATAGCTGCATTTGCACATGTTGATCATAAATTAAGTCATGGTATTTATGCTAAAATTGGAACACGAAATGTGCCTCCAATTCAAAATCTAATTTGGCGAACATCTTTCATGTGGGATGGGGGAGTGAATCACATTGAAATTCAACCGTTGAGTCCAGTCGAAAATCCAATCGAAATGGATGAAAAGATGTCGAATGTGTTGCTTAAACTTAAAAATGATCCTATTTACGTCTCACTTTTTAAGAAAGCATATAAAGATTCAGAAATTACTTCAGAGCGTGTTTTTAAGTCGTTAACGCAATTTATGGGTTTGATGATTTCTTCAAATTCTCGATACGATAAATTTATCCAGCAAAAAGATACGCTTTCTAAAATGGAAATGAATGGTTTGACTTTATTTAGAGCAAAATGTGCTAGTTGTCATACCGAACCACTTTTCACAAATAATGGTTTTGCAAACAATGGATTAAAAGTTGACCCATCATTGAACGACGAGGGGAGGTATAAAATCACCAAAAATGAAAAGGACAAATATGTATTTACTGTCCCAAGTTTACGAAATATTGAAATGACTTATCCTTACATGCATGATGGGCGATTCAAAAAGATAATGGATGTTTTAAATTTTTACAGTGAAGGTCAAAATCACAATGCAACAGTTGATCAAAGAGTGACTTCTATTGGAAAATTATCTGTTCAAGAAAAGAAAGAATTAAATGCATTTTTACTGACTCTAACAGACAAAACGTTTCTATATGATAGAAGATTTGTTGATCCAGATTATGTGTTTAGTAGATAAAACCATATAAGAGGGGTGTTTTATGTGATATTTGTTTTTTTAATATTTCAGCTATATTAAGTTCTGGGTTAAATCCTTATAATTCCTTATATGGTTAACAAAAAAAAGCCGCCTCATATGAGACAGCTTTCAATATTTATTTTGATTGTGAATTAATTTAATCCCAATTTCTTCAATAACGCTTTGTTATTTGTTTTTCTACCTCTAAATTTCTCAAATAAAATTTCAGGATCTTCACTGTTTCCTTTACTCAAAATGTTATTTTCAAAAGATTGAGCAACATCAGCGTTGAAAATTCCTTTTTCTAAGAACAATTCAAAAGCATCTGCTTCTAAAACTTCTGCCCATTTGTAGGAGTAATATGCAGCTGTATAACCACCTTGGAAAATATGAGAGAAATGTGTACTTATACTTTCATCTTTTAATCTAGGGGTAAATTGAAATTGTTCATTGATTTTATTTTCAAATTCCAACACATTTCCATCGAATGGTGTTTCCATAGTATGCCATGAAATATCTAATGTCCCTAAGAATATTTGACGAGCAGTTACCATTCCACTCATGAAAGTTGAACTTTCTTTGATTTTTTCAATGTATTCTTGAGGAATTGGTTCACCTGTTTGGTAATGGGAAGCGAAAAGATCTAAACATTCTTTTTCATAACACCAGTTTTCTAATATTTGAGAAGGTAATTCTACGAAATCCCAAAGTACTGATGTTCCAGACATAGATTCGTATTTTCCTTTTGCTAATAATCCGTGCAAAGCGTGACCAAATTCATGGAACAACGTTGTTACTTCGCTAAATGCTAATAATGATGGTTTTTCTTTCGTAGGTTTAGTAAACGAACAAACAATACTCACATGTGGACGATGTTCAACTCCATCATTGTATTGACCTCTGAATGATGTCATCCAAGCTCCAGCTTTTTTACCTTCTCTTGGATGGTAATCAGCATAGAAAATTCCTACAAAAGTTCCATCTAATTTTTTAACTTCGTAAGCTGTTACGTCTTTATGGTAAACCTCAATTTCTTTGTTTTCAAAAAATTCAATTTGATACAAGCGTTTAGCACATTCGAAAACGCCAGCAACTACTTTGTCTAATTGAAAATAAGGTCTTAATAATTCAGTATTGATATTGTATTTTTCTTGACGTAATTTTTCACTGTAATAAGAAGTGTCATACGATTGAAGATCAGAAATACCATCAATTTTAAGAGCGTATGCTTTTAATTCTTCCATGTCGTGCGTTCCTTTTTTCATTGCAGGTTCAACAAATTCATGTAAGAAATTCTTTACGTTTTTAGAAGATTTAGCCATTCTGTCTTCCAAAATCATATCTGCAATATTTGGATACGAAAGTAGGTTTGCTAATTTGATTCTAAGATTAACAATTTTTTTAATGACCTCTTGATTGTTGTATTTACCAACGCTATTTTTAGAATTGATTCCTTCTAAAAGTTGACGTCTGATTTCTCTGTTTTTAGCGTATTTAATTACAGGGAAGTAAGAAGTGTATTGTCCAGTAAACAACCAAGCATTTTCTTTTCCGGCTTCAATCGCTTCTGCTTTCGCTTGTTCAATTTCATCTGAAGGTAAACCATCTAAATCTGCTTCATTTTCGATGAAAAACTGAAATTCATTCGTTGCATTTAGAACGTTTTCTCCAAATTCTTGACTTAATTTCGCTAATTCTTCGGTGTATTCTTTTAAAATGATTTGTTCATTTTCAGGTAATTTGATACCACCTTTTAAGAATCCTTTGTAAACATCTTCTAATAAACGAGCTTCTTCGGAAGTCAATTTTGTTTTATCAGTTGAGTTGTAAACGCCTTCGATTCGGTTGAAGTAATCTTTGTTTAATTTTTTCTCTAAGCTAAATTTAGTTAACTCAGGAATCAATTCGCGAACATACGCTTGCATTTCTTTCGTCGTTTCAGCTGAAGTTAAATTAAAGAAAACAGTAGAGCAAACTTCCAAAGCATCTTGATGAGGTGATTTCGCATCGAATACATTCGCAAATGTGTTTTCAGATGGATCATCACAAAAAGCTAAAAACTCTTGACGTGCATTTTCAATTAAGATAGGAAATGCTTCTTTAAATACTTCCAATGAAATTTTCTCAAATGGAATAGTATTGAAAGGTGTATTGAAATTTTGTTGTAAGAATATGTTTGACATACTTTATTTAAATTTTATATTTTGAATGTTGGATTTTAGATTTTTTTATTTTTGAATAATTTGTCTTGGATTAAGAACTTCAATTCAAAATCCAAAATTCATCATCCAAAATTTCACTAAATTTCCTCTCGTTTTAAATCACTTTTTTCTAAATCAAAAACCATTGAACCGATTTCTAAATCGAACCATTCGTTGAAGGTTTCAATTTTTCTGTTTTCTGGCCAATCGGTTGAATCTTCTGTGATAGCTGATAATTCGCTTTCGAAAATTTTCTTAAAGTTTTGTTCGATAATTGGTTCAATATCAAAAAAATCTTCTGTGATTAAATAAACATTTGGTTCGATTTGGTCATCTTCAGAAAATTCAATCGCATCTTCAAAAGAGTTAGCCCATTCGAAAAATGCTTTTTTTGGACGTACGGTTATAAAACCTCTATTTACAAATTTCATTTTATTGTTTTTATTTCAGTGTGAATCGTGTCTTTAATTGTTTCCCATTTCGCTTTCCCTCTTGGAGTTTGAGAAATAACATATTTCCAATATGGTTTTTTGATGTTATTATTCAATGTTTTAATCCATATTTCAGGATTAATTTTCTTTGTAGCATCGATGAAAAATAAATCTTTTTCTCTTACTAAAAGCAGAAATGAACGTTTTTGAAAATTTATAGTAGAACCGATTTTAATCGATTTACATTTTTCTCCATAGCAGTCCATCCAATTGTAAAATGCATTCAAAGTTTTAGATGAATCTTTGAAATTCCAATGATAAAAATTGACAGAATCATTTTTCAAGTTCCAAACCAATTTTTGACTGCTTTTTACTTCAAATCGATCAGGTAAATCTTTTGAATCCAGTAAACTTATTTTTTGTTTTGGAATCATCAATGAATCCAATAGTGTTTTATAAAAAGGTTGTAGTGTGTCGTAAAATGAAACTTCCTTTTCTTTCTTTTTTTTTGGATAATTCCCCTCTTTGTAACGTTCTGAAGAAGGCATGATGTCCTCCATTGAAACAGTTTCTTCTTTAGGCGAAGAAGAGCAAGCGTAAAGTAGAATCAAAATTAAAAAATGATAGATTTTCATTTTAACTTTTTAATGATTTTAAAATTTCACACGTTGTATCAATGTCTTCTTTTGTAAGATTTAAATGAGTAACAAAGCGAATTGAACCTTCTCCAAAAGCCATAGCTAAAATGTTTTTCGATTTCAATTCAGCTAAGATGACATCTCTTTTTGAAGCATCATTTAAGAACAGTACTACAATATTTGTTTCTACAGTTAAAACTTCTTTTACCCAATTCAACTCATTTAAAGTTGATTCAATTTGTTTGGAGTTTTCGTGATCTTCGATTAAACGATTGACATTATTCTTTAATGCATAAAGTCCACCGGCAGCTAAGAATCCAGCTTGGCGCATTCCTCCACCTAACACTTTTCGAACACGTCTTGCTTTTTTGATAAAATCTTTTGTTCCAATCAATAATGAACCAACAGGAGCGCCTAAACCTTTTGATAAACATAGCGAAATCGAATCAAATTGGTTGGCGTATTCTTTTGCCGATATTCCATTCACAGCTAAAGCATTCATCAAGCGTGTGCCGTCCAAATGCAAGGGTAAATGATGTGACTTACATAACGCTGAAATTTTCTTTATTTCTTCAAAATCGTAAACTGCTCCACCACCACGATTGGCTGTATCTTCCAAACTTACTAATTCAGTTACAGGAAAATGAATATCATCTGGATTGATCCATTTTGAAATCGTTTCGGCAGTTAAACGACCACGATCTCCTTGTAATAATCTTACTGAAGCGCCCGAATTTTTAGCAATTCCTCCGCCTTCGTATTTGTAAATGTGACTTTCTTCATGGCAAATCACTTCTCCACCAGGTCGAACGTGAACATTGATTGCGATTTGATTCGTTTGTGTTCCCGAACTACAAAATAAAGCATCTTCTTTTCCAAAATAGTCTGCTGCAAATTGTTGTAATTCATTAATTGTTGGATCTTCTCCAAAAACATCATCTCCAACTTTGGCGTTAAACATGAATTCTTTCATCTCTGAAGATGGAACGGTAACGGTATCGCTTCTGAAATCAATCATCTGTTTTGTTTTAAGGATATGAAGTTAAAAAAAATGAATCATATAAGGCATATTAGAGCATAAAAGGTTATTTTTTCTGTTAATTTAATTCATATAATCCTAAAGCTTTACCCCATCACAGAAACCCCAATCAAATGTCCAATTCCAAATGTGATGGCTGCTGCAATTAGTCCGAAAATGACTTGGCGCATTCCGGAAAACCAAACACTTTTTCCTGTAAATAATGTGATGGAAGCTCCTATTAAGAAAAGTCCCAGCGCACTCAGTAAAGTACTGATGATAATAGCTTCTGTTCCACCCATGAAGAAGAAAGGTACTAACGGAATTACGGCTCCTATTCCAAACAAGATAAATGATGTAATAGCAGCTTCCATGGCTGAACCTTGTAAATCTTCTTTATTGATTCCCAATTCTTCTTTGATTAAGATTTCATGCGCCATTTCTTTATTTCCAATAATTTCTTTTGCTAGTTTTCTAGCTTGGTCTTCAGCTATTCCTTTAGAGATGTATATTAATGCGAGTTCTTTTTCTGCTCCTTCAGGATTGGCTTCTAATTCTTCCATTTCCAATTCCATATGGTTCTCGTATAATTCCAAAGAACTTTTCACAGAAATCCATTCACCTAATGCCATCGACAATGCTCCAGCTAAAAGTCCAGCTAAACCTGCTAATAAAACTTCTTTTTGTCCGCTACTTGCTCCAGCAATTCCCATGATTAAACTGAAATTAGAAACTAATCCATCGTTTCCACCTAGA
>JAJTEO010000108.1 GCA_021300395.1 Fluviicola sp.
TGTTGATTTTGGTTTTAAAACAATATACCCTTTCTCCAAAATTAACTCAACAGTATCTTTTATATTGTATTTTTCCAACAACGTTTTACTCAGTCTTATTCCTCTTGAGTTGCCAATATTTATGATTGAAATATCCATAACTATTAAATTTTGTAATTACAAAGTTATTACAAATTGAATTTAAAAACAAATTTAAATAACCTTCAATGAAATTATCATTTCAAAAGTAGCTACAACTTCATTTTGATTATCAACTGCTTTAACCATTACGGGGTGATTGATTCGTTCTTTCTTTTCAATTGATTCTGACAATAATGAAGCAATCAATTTTCCTTCATCACAAACAAATGTCACATCTGATTCGGCACGTTTGATAAAATCAGCTTTCATTCCTTTGAATGCAAATGAAGTTTTCACTCCTTTTGTCTCTGAAAAATAGAAAACATGAATTCCTGCTGCAATATCAGCACCAACTGCTAAAGCACCAAAATACATTGATTTCAAATGATTTTTAGTACGTCTACGTAATTTGATTTTGACCTTTACAACCTCATCATTTATTTCAATCAATTTCGGTCTAACAAATCCAATTAACGGAATTTGAACCACCCCCATTAAAAAGAGTAGCCAATTCATTTTTCTCAATGAAATCTGTTTAGTTTGCTGCATTGTATTCTTCAATTAGAGTAGAAACAATTGTTTTAACTGGACGAATTTCATTCACAAACTCAATACTTGGGCCAGCGCACCAAACTGTTTTATAAGTAGCTCCAAATGCAGCATTTTGCAAATTCTTCATTCCTTTATAAAACGTAAATGCCTTAAACCACTTTTTTAAACGCTTATTTTTGTTTAGAATTTTTTCTAGCCAATTTTGTTCCGTTCCAATTTTCTCAACATAAGGAGTTTTAATCACCGAACATGGAGTTCCTGATAGCTTTGTAGTCATTACAATATCTTTCGAACCGTAATCTACACATGCTTGTTTATACTCTTGAGATACCGGAGCTTCTGATGAGGCAATAAAAATACTACCCATAGAAATTCCTGCAGCACCTAAATCCAACATGTCCTTAATTCCTTTTCCAGTCCCTACACCACCTGCTGAAATAACAGGAATAGAAACTGTTTGTAACAATTTTGGAATTAATTCCTTGTAAGATAAATTACCAGCATGTCCTCCGGCCTCTTTGTTTACAGCAATGACAGCGTCAGCTCCCAATTCTTCAACTTTTTTAGCATATTTCGCGTCTGTAACATCACAAAAAACTTTCACACCCGCTTTATGCGCTTCTATAATTGTTTCTTCTGGAGACCCTAAAGAAGTGATTATAAAAGCAATTTTTTCTTCGCAACAAACTTGTAGCTGTTCTTTATATAAAAAGTTTGATTTATTGACGATTAAATTAATTCCAAAAGGACCATTAACTTCTTTTTTTATGGATTGAATTGCTTTTCTTAATTCATCTGTAGAACGATAATTTAAGGCTGGAATTGCACCTGTAATACCTGCTTTCAAAGCTTCAATTACCATTTTTTCGTTAGATACTAAAAACATAGGCGCCATTATTATTGGAAATTGAATTCCTAATAATTTGCAAAATGAGTCTTTACTATTTTTTTCCATATTCCTAAATTAATGAATAATAATTGTAATAATCATAATGTTAATTAAATTAATAGTAATATTCATCCTGATTTTAATGTTTGAACTATTTTTTTAAATTTAAACATGCTTAAAATAAATATAGTTAGAAAAATAGGAACTTCGTTTTGTCTTTTCACTTTTTTGTTAATTTCAAAAAATTATTGTTTTGGTGAAAATAATTATTCAAAAAAACTAATCAACCAAATGGATAATCGATTTAAAAGAATTGATAATCTTATTTGGAATCACATAATATACGAAAACCCTGATTCTGCAATATCATTAGCCAAAGAGCAATTAAATATAGCGAGAAAGACTAGCAAAGGACTTTATTTCGCTAAAACTTATAATACACTAGGCACTTGTTATTATTTAAAAGATGACTTTTATAATGCTAATAAATACTACTCAAAAAGTCTAATCGAATATAAAAAAAATAATGATTTAAATGGTGAAGCAGTTGTATTAAATAATTTAGGAAATATTTCAAAGGAACAAGGGAATTTTGTAAAAGCTATTGATTATTATACTACTAGCTTAAGAATTGATGAAAAACTAAACAACCAATCTGAAATTGCATCTTGCTTAAACAATATTGGAATTTTATATGCGAATGAAAATGAATATAAACTTGCAATAAACTATTATAAGAGAAGTGTAATTATTAGACGTAAGATTAAAGACTTTAAAGGATTGGCCTCTCCTATGAATAATTTAGGAAATATTTATGAATATCAAAAACAGTATTATAAAGCAATCAAATACTATAGAATAAGTTATGAATTAGAGAAGAAGTTTAAAAATAAATTAGGTGAACTTACTTCATTGATAAATATTGCAAGTGTATACAAACAAATTGGTGATATAGATTTAAATAATTCAATAAAGCTTTATCAAAAATCAGAAAACTTAACAAAACACGTTATCAATTCATTAAAACATCTAGGAAACAATAATTTAACCGGATTTTCTTATATTAATTTAGCCTCTATCGATTTGAAACAAAAACAAATTGATAATTCAATAAAAAATGGTGAAATCGCGCTCAAAATAGCAAAACTAACTGGTTCAGTTAAATACATTAAAGAAAGTTCAGAAATTCTATTTATTGCATATAAAGAAAATAAAGAGTTTGAAAAATCACTTTTGATGCATGAGCTTTTCGTTCAAATGAATGATAGTATTTACAGTACAAAAAATCAAGATGAAATCATTCGACAAGAATACAAATATAAATACGACAAACAAGTAGAAGCTGATAGTCTCATAAAATTGAAAGAAAAAGAAATATCAGAAGTACAATTAAAAGAAGAAAAAACAAAAAAAATAGCACTTATAAGTGGTTTAATATTAATGCTCATTTTTTTACTATTAATGTATAATCGATATAAAGTCACATTCAAACAAAAAGAAATAATTAGTAAAAAAGAGCAAGAAACATTTCGTCAAAAAGAGCTATTAGAAACAAAAAATAAAGAAATTACTGATTCGATTAATTACGCTAAACGAATACAAGCAGCTATTCTTCCTGCTCCAAAAATCGTGAAGGAATATTTAAAAGATTCATTTGTTTTATACATTCCTAGGGATATAGTTGCAGGTGATTTTTATTGGATGGAACAAATTAAAAATGGGCTCATCTTTGCAGCTGCAGATTGTACTGGTCACGGAGTTCCTGGAGCAATGGTAAGTGTACTTTGCAATAATGCTTTAAATAGAAGTGTTAGAGAATATAAATTACAAGATCCAGGAGAAATATTAAATAAAACAAGGGAAATTATTATTCATGAATTTGAAAAAAGTGAAGACAATGTAAATGATGGAATGGACGTTTCATTATGTACATTGCTTTTCAATGACACTGATACAGAACGCCTTCATCCCTATCAATTAAAATGGGCTGGCGCAAACAATCCACTTTGGATCATTCGAGACAGTGATCTTATCGAATTCAAACCCGATAAACAACCAATTGGTAAGTATTACGAAAATAAACCTTTTACTTCACATACGATTGACATTCAAAAAGGTGATTGCATTTATACATTTACCGATGGATATAAAGATCAATTTGGAGGTTTAAATAATGGCGATTCGGGTAAAAAACTGAAAGCCAATCGAATGAAAGAATTATTGATCCATCTTTCGAATCTACCAATGGAGCAACAAAAACAAAAATTGGAAGATTTCTTCTACGAATGGAAAGGTGATTTAGAGCAAGTCGATGATGTTTGTATTATTGGCGTTCGAATTGATTAAATTCAAAAGACTTTTGCTTAACTTTACATTATGACAAAAGGACAAGCATGGATGAAAGCGTTACGTATAAGAACGCTTCCCTTATCATTATCAGGAATCATTTTGGGGTCTTTTATCGCCTTAAAAAATGAGCATTGGAATGGAATCATTTTTACGTTAGCTATGCTGACAACCATTCTTTTTCAGATACTATCCAATTTAGCAAACGACCTTGGAGACACATTAAAAGGTGCTGATAATGAGGAACGTATCGGTCCAATGAGAACTGTTCAATCGGGAGTGATTTCTCCTTCTGAAATGAAAAAAGCTGTAATCTTAACTTCATTTTTAAGTCTTTGTACAGCACTTCCTTTGGTTTATTTAGGAACAAAAAATATGTCTTCTGATGTTTTGTGGTTTTATGTCATTCTAACGGGTTTATGTATCATTGCAGCAATCACTTACACAGTTGGAAAAAAAGCATATGGTTACAGTGGTTTCGGAGATATTTTTGTTTTCATTTTCTTTGGTTTGGTGAGTGTATTAGGTGTTTATACCTTGTATGCAAAATCATTTGATTGGCTGAATCTATTACCTGCTACTGCTATTGGACTTTTTAGTACAGCGGTTTTGAATTTGAACAATATGCGTGATCAAATCAATGACCAAAAAGTAGGAAAAAGAACCTTGGTTGTAAAAATAGGTCCACGAAATGCTAAATTGTATCACTCTTATTTGATTATTGGAGGAATTGTAAGTTTGGCTGCATTTTTCTATTTAACTCAAAATTATTTAGGTTTTATTGGTTTAGTTCCTTCGATTATTTTAATCAAACACCTTCAAAAAGTGATGCTTACAACTAATCCTGCTGAATTTGATCCTGAGTTAAAAAAAGTGGCCCTTTCGACATTTGCAATTGCAGTATTGACGAGTATTTTCATGAACATCTAATGAAAGCTTCTTTCAAAAAACATACTTTTTATTTCAAACGTCCAAGTGGAACTAGTAGAGGTGTTTTAACTGAAAAACATTCTTGGTTCATCGAACTCTTTGAGGAAAATAACCCTTCCATTAAAGGAATCGGTGAATGCAGTATTATACCAGGACTTTCCCCTGATTTTGTTGATTTTGAATCTTATGAAATCAAATTAAACGAAGTATGTCTAAATCTAGAAAAATACACTTCTAATTTTGATTTACTCAATGAATTTCCGTCCATATTATTTGGATTAGAAACAGCTTTATTGGATTTACAAAATGGTGGAAAGCAAATCATTTTTAACAATTCTTTTTCCTCAGGCGATAGACGAATCCCTATCAATGGATTAATTTGGATGGGAGATGCCGATTTTATGCAAGAACAAATCGAACAGAAATTAGAAGAAGGTTTTTCTTGTCTTAAAATGAAAATTGGCGCTATCGACTTTGAATCTGAATTGAAAATATTAGAAAGTATCAGAAATCGCTTTTCTTCAGATAAAATTACATTACGTGTTGATGCGAATGGCGCATTTCCTCCATCCGAAGCTTTATCTAAATTGGAACGACTTTCTGAATTTGACATTCATTCGATTGAACAACCGATTCGACAAGGTCAATGGGCAGAAATGAAACAACTATGTACCGAAACAAAAGTTCCAATCGCCTTAGATGAAGAATTAATTGGTATTACGGCTTTAGGAGATCGAAAGAATTTACTTGATACGATTCAACCTCAATTCATCATATTGAAACCAAGTTTACATGGAGGAATTACAGGTTGTAAAGAATGGATTTCATTAGCAGAAGAACGTTCAATCCCTTGGTGGATTACTTCAGCATTGGAATCGAACATTGGCCTGAATGCTGTCTGTCAGTTTACTGGAGAATACGCTAACAATTTACCACAAGGATTAGGCACAGGTGGACTTTACACAAATAATATTGAAAGTAATTTAACGATTGAAAACGGAGAAATTTATCTAAAAAAGCATGAGTAAAAAAGCAATCGTTGTTGGTGCTGGTATTGCAGGTTTAGCTTCTGCAATTCGATTAGCAAATAAAGGATATGAAGTTGCAGTTTTTGAAGCAAACAATTATCCTGGAGGTAAATTAACGAATGTGCAATTAGGCAATTATCGTTTTGATGCTGGACCTTCTTTGTTTACCATGCCTCATTTTGTTGATGAATTATTTCAACTTTCAAAGAAAAATCCAAGTGATTATTTTACTTATTCTAAATGTGAAATCACTTGCAATTACTTTTATGAAGACGG
>JAJTEO010000109.1 GCA_021300395.1 Fluviicola sp.
CGATTAAAATCGATAAATCAAATATTGCTTGGTTTAGAAGAATTATTACTGCTTACGAAGGTCATACCTTAAAAGAAACGCAGAATGGAATCTATATCGATGGTAAGAAAACTAACAGTTATACCTTTTCTATGAATTACTATTGGTTAATGGGAGATAATCGTTATAAATCAGCAGACTCAAGAATCTGGGGATTTGTACCGGAAGATCATGTTGTAGGAAAAGCTTCTTTGGTTTGGTTTTCAAAAAGTGTGAATTATGGCATACGTTGGGAACGTTTATTCAATATAATCAAGTAATGACTTCACTTTTTCCAACTTCATATTTTGGAAATATTAATTATTTCAGAACGCTAGCGAAAGAAAAAAATGTTTTAATTGAGGGAAAAGAACACTTTCCAAAACAAACATTTCGCAATCGATTTGAAATTCTAACTTCAAATGGAATTCAGTCGCTATCAATTCCTGTAAATAAGTTAAACGGTACCAAAACCTTAACAGAAGATATCGAAATATCCTATTTAGCAGATTGGAGAAAAGATCATTGGAAAGCAATTGAAAGTGCTTATTCATCATCTCCCTATTTTGATCATTACGGAATTGAAGTTCATGAATTAATTTATCAAAACGAAAATAACTTATTAAAATTTAATCAAGGAATAATTGATCGAATTATAAAATGGTTAGAAATCCCTGCTGAAATAAATTTCACTATAGAATATACATTTTCTGAATTAAATTCAAATGATTTTAGAGAAACATTATGTTCTAAAAAACAAAATTACAACCCACAACTTAAATACAATCAAGTATTTGAAAGTCAAATAGAATTCACAGAAAACCTATCAATATTGGATGCGATTTTTTGTTTAGGACCGATGGCTAGAAAATTAATTATTTAAAATTTTATCAAAAACAAAAATAATATTTACATAGGTAGATATTATTTCATATATTTGTACTGATTTAGGTGGTTAGGTTAGGTTGATTAAAAGATAGAGAGCAGACGCCCGTTTGCTCTCTATTTTTTTATGTTAACTTTTAATTTTAATCGATTACCAATTGATGCTTTTCTATCAGTTTTCTAAGATTTATTAATGCATATCTCATTCTGCCTAAAGCAGTATTAATACTTATATCTTCTTTATCTGCAATATCTTGAAAAGACAAATCTTGAAACAATCTCATTTTTAGAATATCTCGTTGCATTTCTGGAAGATATTCAACCAAATCAACCATTTGATTTTCAAGTTCTGTCCTTGTAATCTGATCCTCCATATTCTCATCTTCTAATTTCAATGTACTGAAAATATTAAAATCAGCTTTTAATGAAGATGATTCAGATACAAAACTCACTTTATTTGTTCTTCGAAAATGGTCTATAATCAAGTTGTGAGCAATTCTCATTGCCCAAGGTAAAAACTTACCTTCCTCATTATATGTCCCTAGCTTAAAAGTGTTTATAACTTTAATAAATGTTTCCTGAAAAATATCTTCAGCTAAATCTCGATCATTCAATTTAATCTGAATAAAACGATAGATTTTGTTTTTATGACGCATCAATAATGTTTTGAATGCGTTTTCATTTCCCTGAATGTATAATGAGATTAACTCACGGTCTTCCATTAGTTTCATATTCATAATTCCTCGTTTTAGAAGTAAAACAATTATTCGTTTTTCAATTTAAAAGAGTAAAATTATGCTATAGGCTACCTTATTTTGAGTTATTTATATTGCTAATATACAACTTAATCTATTACTTCCAAGAAAAAATAATGAAATCTATCTGAGAAAAATTTAAAGTGTAGGAATTATTGAGTAAAAGAATTAAATCTGTTTATTGTGAAAATCAATTGTTAATTCTCTGTAAGCATCTGAATAAGTATTATCATCATTTCTTATTAAAAATGAAACTTCTTCCGTTTGAATATACGTTTTAGAAAAAACAAGAACTGTTCTTTTGCTTTTACCTGGTTTTGCAAATAATATGATTTCTTTAGTACAAAACAACTCTAACTTTAAACAAAATTCTTTCCATTTATCTTTGTTCTCAGTAGGTAATATGATCCAAAACTTACCATTTTCAGTAAGCATCGAATGTACTTTATTAAAAAGCTGATCAAGTGGTAAATTAGCTTCATGTTTTGCTATTGCCACTTGTGACTTTTCATTTTGAAAAGTAGTTTCATAAAATGGTGGATTTGAAACTATTAAATCGTAATTCTTTTTACTTTCAAATAGAAGAAAATCTTCACAAATTCCATGTAATCGATTATTCCAATTTGAAAATTTAAAATTTTGTTCTAAATCAATAAAACTAAGTGTATCAATTTCAATTGCATCAATTTCAATCTCTGGATTTTTTTGAGCAATCATTAAGGACAAAACACCTGTTCCAGCCCCAATATCAAAACATTTAAGATGTGAGTCACTTTCAACCAATGCCCCCAAAAGCATAGCATCCGTCCCAACTTTTAAAGCTGAGTTAGTTTGATGTATTGTAAATTCTTTAAACGAAAAAGAAGACATGAATTAGTCTAAATACAACGAAATTAGACCAGTTGGAGCGTTGATGTGTAATGTTTTATTATCTCTATCCACTTTCTTAACCAGATCATCTAGTAATGGAATCAAAACTTCTTTAGATCCATTCATTACTTGAATTAAAGGATTAACAGATAAATCAATAATAGATTCTAAAATCCCTACTTCTCCATATTGCTCATCAATAACTTTATAACCAACTACTTCGTGATCATAAAAATTATTCCCTTCTAATTCTTTAAGAATTGAAGAGGGCAAATAAAGATTTTTTCTTAAAATTATTTTAGCATCCATTTCAGAATTGATTCCTTCGAATTTCACTGCAGCAAATGGATGATTTTTTAATTTAAAAGATTCAATAAAAAAAGGAGTTAATTGATTATTGATATCAATAAAAACGTTATCAATATCAATATAATCTTCTGGATTAGTAACGTCCAAAAACAACGAAACTTCACCTTTAAATCCGTGAAGTTTCGCTACATATCCTAAATGAAAGCAATCTGCTTTATTCATCAATGCTAATTTTTATTCAGCTGAAGTTTCTTCTTCAGTTGATGCTTCTGGAGCTTCAGTCGCTTCTTCTTCAGCAACAACTTCTTCTACCTCTTCTACAACTGGAGCATTTTTAGCTTCAATCGCTTTTGCTTTTGCTTCTTTTTTCTCAGCTTCAGCTTTCAAACGAGCTACTTTATCAGCATCTGCATTTTTACCTAAACCGTCTTTTTTAGCAACAATTTTCGCTTCTTTTTCAGCAACCCATGCAGCAAAACGAGTTTCTACATCAGCTTCAGTTAAAGCACCTTTTTTTACACCATTAATTAAATGGTTTTTGTAAAGAACTCCTTTGTAAGAAAGAATTGCTCTAGCTGTATCTGTTAATTCAGCTCCAACTTGTACCCAGTGTAATGTTTTATCAAAATTGATATCGATTGTAGCTGGATTTGTGTTAGGATTATAAGTTCCTAATTTTTCGATGAATTTACCATCTCTTTTAGCTCTTGAGTCAGCAGCTACTAAATGGAAAACAGGTTTCCCTTTTTTTCCGTGTCTTTGCAATCTAATACGTGTTGCCATTTTTTTTGTTTTATAAGTTGAAGTACGAAACTTCAGTTAATAAATAAATTATTCGGGTGCAAAGTTAGTCAAAAGTTTTGATAATTCTATATTTCTAATAAAATTATCTATTTATCATTGATTTCAATTCATGAACTTCTTTTTGTAATTCTTGTAATGAACGAGATAAATCATGATCATCCATTCTTATTTCAGGTAATTCAGGAGAAATATAATTAACAAACTTCCACATTTCTAATATGTCATTCACATGAACAAAATAAGGCTTGTAAAAGGGGTTTGTCGAACATAATTGAAATGACTGAGTCGAATCTAAGAGATTATGAACAATTTTGAAAACGATCCCATCTTCTTTTGTTACAACGATGCAAGGAGTGGCATTTCTAATCGTCATCCAATTCTGAACAAATTCAGCAATAACAAAGGAACCTTCTACAACTGGAGGCATTGAATCACCTTGTATAGGAAAGGTTCTATATTTCTTGTTCTTTGATAAAAAAGGTAAATTAAATGTTGGCAATACTTTTAAATAATCTGGATCTGCATATCCACGAGCGTATCCAGCACTTGCTTTAATTGGAATCAGTTCAATCATCTCTTCGTCATGCTCATTTACTAGAGAAGTTAATACGCGAAGTTTTTGTCCTTTAACATCAGTCAACAAACCTTTATCCATTCGCTCTAATTCATTTTCAGTAAAATCTTCAAAGTTTTTACGTAAAAGTTCATCAATTGAAACTTTAAAATAATCGCTAAAAGCAACCAAGTTCTCAATATTAGGTTGAGCAACTCCGTTTTCATAACCACTATAAGTAGAACGACTAAGTTTTAAATCTTGAGCAACCTCTTCTTGGGATTTTTTTAAACGTTTACGTAATATCTTAAGATTATTTCCTACTTCCATTTTCAAACAAATTGAATTCGAAGTAAAGATAAGTTTTTCTTATTTAATAAGCAAACAAATGATTAAATTATAATCATCTTTTAACTACAATTGGTTTACCTACCATTTTAGCATAAACAGCAGTAAATTTTGCCCCTAAGAATATTATTTGAGAAGAATAGTAGGTCCACAACAAAATAATCATCAAAGTTCCTGCAATACCTCCGTCTTTTGCGAAAAAATAGTTTGCTAAATATGACTTTATTAAAAGTTGCCCGAAGTACAACATTATTGAAGTTACAAGCGCTCCACCTAGTGCTAATTTCCACATCACTAAACCATCGTGTAGATACTTAAAAATCAATGTAAAAATTAATAAATTTGTTAGTATTGAAATACCATGTTGCGCAAATTCCATAAAAATCCAGCTTACGGCGTTTGTTTGTGTGAAAAATTCATTTCCAACGGAAATTAATATTGTTTGCGCGAAGTAAAGAACAATAACGATAACACCAAATACAGCAAGCATAGAGACAGAAATCAGCCTAGTAACAATAGTATCAAGTATCATTTTCTTCTTAGTTAGAAAAACTTTTTCAACATCGAAAAAATCGTTTAAACTTCCTCTTAATGACATCAATAAAGCTGTACTTGACAATATTAAAGCGATTATACCTGAAATGTTTAATATCACGCTTCCTTTTTCCAAGTCCATTTCGTTAAGAAATGAAATTATTCCACTAATATCCTTAACTCCTACTTGTTCTTTTAACAATTTAGATGCAATCTGAACCATTGTATCATGACCTACAATTTTTCCAAACGTTTCAAATGAAAGATATAACATTGGAACTAATGCAAAAATGGTGTAGTACGATAATGCGGCACCATGAAAAAAACTATTTTCTTTGAAAAATTCAATAAATGCTGTTTTGATCAAAGTCCCTATTTCAGACCAAGACAAATGCCTAATTCCTTTTTTTAATGCTAATTTCTTTGGTTTCATTTAATATCTCAGTATGATATAATCTAATTTTCTCTTTGTTTTGTGTTAGGAAGTGATTGACAAAATATGCGCCAGAAAAATCACTCTCTATAAATTTAACTTTCAGACCAAGTTTAGTTGGTTTAGTTAATTCAAATTCATTTGGTCTAAACAATATTGACTTCCCTCCTATTTTAACTTTATTCACATCACCAAACAATTCAGCTTCTTTCAATGAGTTAGAATTAAAATAAAAGTTTTGAGGAGAATCTATTCGTTTGATTTGTCCTTTATCAAAATGGATAATTTTATTTGCTAAACTCAAAACTTCACTTCCATCATGTGAAACGAGAATAATTCCCATTTTACGTTTCTTCTTAAGTTTTAGAATATAAGTAGAAATTTTCGATCTTAATCTTCCATCCAAATGGACGAAAGGCTCGTCCAAAAGTAAAATTTTAGGTTCACAGGCAAGTGCTCTAGCTAAACACAATCGTTGCTGTTCACCTCCAGACAATATAAGGGCTTTATGACTTTTAACATGATCTAATTCTACTAAATCTATTAATTCTGCTACTAGTTCATCTCGCTCTTGACGAGGTAAATAAAGAGCTTTTTCACGTTTTACCAATACCACTTTTACCTACGATTCCTATTAATTCTCCTTCATCAAGAGAAAAAGAAATGTTATTTAAAATCTGCTTTTCGTATGAAAAACAAATACCTTCAAGTTTCAATAACATTGATGATTAATTACCTATTAATTCTTCTGGAAAATCCTGATTTATAATATAAATTCCAGGAATCGGATTTATCGTTGGTTCCTCACCTTTCATAAAGATTTTCAAAGTAAACTCATCCTTTCCCTCTTTCAATTCGAATGAATCTAACGCTTCTTCTGAACAAGCAAATTCTGTTACAGTTCCATCAGTTGAATAAATTTTAAAAACTCTCATGTATTTAATTTCAAAAGAAAAATCTTTTCCATCTGGAAATGATCCTGCAATAGAA
>JAJTEO010000007.1 GCA_021300395.1 Fluviicola sp.
AAAAAGAAATTTCAATTCAAATTAGAAGAAAAAAACATTCCTTTCTTCAGTGTTTCTTATAAAACCTTAAAAAAAGAAAACTGTAAATATGCGAATGAAAATCGCAAGCATATTACTGATTCGACAAATTACTGGGATACTTTATGTACTTCAATCGACATACAATTAATGTCTTTTATTTTTAATGATAAATCACTTGAACAAAAAATCAACTCTTTCATTGAAAAAGAGGTTTGTGAATTTGGGAAAGGTTTTGACGACAATCTAAGTTTTAAAACGATCCAGCAATTACTAAACTCAGTCTACAAACAAAACGATGAATATGGATATGAGCATAGTATTTCTTGTAATTTAATAGAACGTTTCGAAAATATTTTAACTTTTTCAATCAGCGATTATTCATACGGCTTTGGAGCAGCTCATCCGAATCATTTTTCAGTCATGTATAACATTGATTTAAAAACTGGAAAACTAATTCAATTAGAAGATCTATTCAAAAAAGGAACAAAAAATCAGTTAAATAAAATCGCTGAAAAATTATTCATCAATGAAAATGGCTCGGAAGGCTGGGATTTCGAACAAGGTCAATTTGAATTAAATTCAGATTTTATAATTCAAAAAGATGGCCTCCTTTTCACATTTGATGCTTATGAAATTGGTCCGTATGCTGCTGGTGATCCTTTTGTTTTTATTCCATTTTCGAAGATTAAAAAATTATTGAAAGAACATCTTTCAATAATAAAAATTTAGTGATTGAAAATAATTCCTCTTTTTTACTTAAAAATTTCGAACAATAACATAATCTAATTGAAATTTAAACCCAATGTTTTTTCATGTCAATGAGAAAAATTATATTTTTAGTATTGAATTATTTTTTTAAATAAGATAACAAGACAAAATCTCAAAATACTATTGGAAAAATTTTAAAAAAATAAGTCATTTTATTATTTTTGCAATTCATAAAACTTTTTTATTATTTTACTTGGATAATTAATGAAGGTATATACAATTTTATTCCTCATTCTTATTTTATGTCCTAACTGTAATTTCTCTCAGGAACTTGGTCCTCATTGGAATACAGTTTTAATAGATGAGATCGATAGTCGTTTTGATATTTCGTATTCCCATTATTATAGTTCCGGTGGTATGGGCTCTAACTATGAAGAAATTCGTTATTTTCTCAAAAACAAAACAGGGAAAAGCTTTAAGATGAAAGCAACTGTGACAGTAGAATACACTTGTGGTAGAGTTAGAACATATGTATTAGATGTTAATAAAGTTGTTTCTTTAAAACCTTACGGAACTTGGGATAATGAGTCTGATTGGGTACACTTAGAATTTACCAATTGGAACAAAAAAGAATGTATAAAAAAACTAGATGAACTTAAATATACAACTATAGAAAAAGTGAGTTTTGTTATATCTGATTTGATAGAAGATGGTAAAGAAATTGAACTAACAAAACCAGTAACAACTTCTTCTGTTCCAAATAATAATAATAATAATAATACTCAGTCATCTGAAATTAGCTCTGCTTGTCCTGATGGAGGTTTTAGTTTTCAAAGTAGAATTATTCGCGAAGAATCTGTTGATATAGTATGGTTAAACCAAGCTCCTAATTTCAGCACTTCAAGTAGCGGTGATTTTAAAACACATGGTGAGGCTTCAACTTTGATGAATTAAAACCATGCATTTCATATGATGTTAAAATGCAAAGGGTTTGTTCAGATAATAAGCGTTCTAAATCAACTACTATAGGTTTAATAGAAACAGCTTGCCCAAAACCTGTTTTTAGGTCTTATGAACACCTAAACAATTCATCTATCGAGCTAAATTACACTAAATTAAAGACTGAGAATAGTCCAACTATTATTTATCAGACAATTATACAATATAAACCTGGCGGTAGTAATATTTGGATAACAAAAGTGTTTACCGAAGGTCAAAAAATAATATTAACGGGACTAAGATCAAATAGTCAATATGAAGTTCGAGCAAGATTTCAATATTCAAGTACTGAATTTTCAGAATATAGCAAAAACGAAATATTTCATACGAATCCATAAAAGTATAATTTAAACACATATTGAAAATCTTATATGAAAATCTTATTACTAAAAATGACTTTTAGAGAAATTATTACAAAAGTAATCAGTTCACTTCTGATTATTATTTCTTCATTTATATACAATTTTGTTTCCGCACAGAATTATTAAATTTGAATTCGAAATTAGATGCAGGATTTGCTGTTAATGGATCAAAATACAATTACCAAGGAAAAACATATGATTTGAATATCATAATGCAATATGATGGACGTGGATTGGAGGGATTAAGAGATATCAGGGTAAAATCTGTCAGCTATGTTTTTAAGTTATCAAATATCCAATTTACAAAGTCAACTAGATGGATGGAATCTCAGTTCGCAAAGGCTGAAATGGATAAAGTTAATAGAAGCTATATTGATTTCACATTTGATTGCGATAAGTATACCAGCCAAAAAGTAAAAGAACATGTTAAATCTATAGGTTTTACTATAGTAGGAATTTCAAGTGCCCAATTTGAAAACACAGAAGTTGTTGAAGAAAGAATAAAAAATTATATTAAATATTCTGAAAACAAACAATCTTACGATAAAACTATAAAGCAGGCTGACGATTATTTTGCCAAGCAAGACTATTCAAATGCTAAGCAATACTACACTAGCGCGCAAAATATTTTACCTAATGTTAATTACCCTCAACAGCAAATTGATAAGATTAATAATATTTTAGCCAAACAAAAAGATAATGAGAATACAAATAGCTTTAATGACTTAATTAAAAAAGGTGATGCATCGTTTAATCAAAAAGATTATAATTCAGCAAAAAGATTTTATAACTCAGCAAACCAAATATTCCCTAATGAAAGTTATCCTAAAAATCAAATTAAGCGAATTGATGATCTAATTTCAAATGATAGAAATACTATTAATAGTAATTCTAATGTTAGTTCATCAAATTATGGTAATTCTTCTTCTAATTCTAACAATCCAAATTACCAAAATAATTCAAATAAATTTTCAAATATGAATTCCGGAAGTTCTGAAATGAGTAATCTTTCAGATAAGGTAGTAGTTAAAGGAATTGGAAATGTCCAAGTATACCAACAGAATGGTCAATATTACATGTTGGATGAAAATGGTTCTAGTCATGTTACATCGCAAGAGGCTTTTAATAAAATACATACTACAGCAAATAATAATAAAATCATTAGAGAACAGAATGCTAAAAATAAAACTGATTATGAGAATGCTCAAAAAGCTGAAATAGAACGAGTAAATACAATTAATCAAAATAAGAGATTGGAAATTCAAAAACAAACCGAGGATTTCAATAAAGCAACAGATCATTTGATTACTAGTTTTTATACTATGCAAACGATTAATAACTTGAGGTCAGATGTAGATGAAAACAGGTCCTTAGGAAGTAATTTTTCGAGTGTAGAAGAACTTGAGCAGGCTTTTCAACAAAAATATTCAAATCTCTCTAAATCCCTAGATAACTTGCATGAAAATGAACAAAACATGAATTTAAACAATTTAAATTACTATTCAACAGTAGGTGGAAATCAAGGTGCTACTGGAACATTAGTAGCAGGTGGTATGTATATATTCAATGAGATTCAAAACCAAAAAGAGAAAGAAAATGCACTTGCTGAATTGGAAAGACAACGAAAAGAAGCATTAGCCGAAATTGAACGACAAAAACATTTACAACTTGTTAATATGCGTAAAGAACTATTATCAACTTTTCCAGAAGGAGGAATACCTTTATCATATCATAAAATAAATGTTCAAGAAATCTTCTTTTTTGTATATTCTATTGATCAAACTAAAATTAATGAAAAATATCCAACTGTAACTTTGTCTAATGTTTTCCCTTGGAAAAAATATTCTGACGAAACTTGGCCTTACCGTTCTGCTCTAGATTCAGAACTAAAAAATAAAGGTTTAACTAACAATACTACTTTAGTTGGTTTTTACACCTCTAAAGAAATGGCTGAAGAAATGCGAAATTCATACATTAAATTAGCAGAAATGAGTCAACTGAAAATTCAAGATTTATCTTTAATAGGAAAACCTTCGAATACATCGAATAATACTTCTGACTTTTGGGGAGAATCAAAAGCAACATCCAAATCACAACCAGAAATAAATAAATCAGATGACGATTTTTGGGGGGTCCCTGTTAAACAAGAAAAGTCATCAAGTAATCCTTTAAAGACTGACAAACCAAATTCATCACCTAAAAATAATAAAACAATTAAAAATGATGATGATTTTTGGGGTGAGCCAATAAAAAACACAAATGATAAGAAAAAACCATAATTAATTAAATTTATGAAATCTCTATTTTTAACATTAGTATTAATTTACTCTTCAATTCAAATATCGGCGCAAAATTCTGTTGCAAAGATAAAATACGGTCAAGCAGAAGAAGCCTATGCGAAAGGAAACTATAAGGAAGCATTAGGATTTGTTGAAGAAACCGAAAAAATATTAAAATCAACAAATACTACTACATAACTGCAGCTGATGGTAAACCAGATCTTGAAGATAAATTCAAAGAAGTCTACTTTATAAGTGAGGAATTATTAAAATTCCCTAAAACAAAGAAAGATTTTGAAGCGCTATTGATTAGAAAAGAACAAGAACAAGCTGAGCAAGAAAGATTAAAAAAGGAAGAGAATGAACGTCAAAGAAAAATAGCTGAAGAAGCTAGAATAAAAGCAGCTGAAGAAGAAAAAATACGTAAAGAAAAAGAATTTCGAAATATAAGTTATGGCTGTTTCAAAATAGGATTTACTAGACCTTTAAATTCTGACATGAAAGAAAATATAACTTATAACCAATGGTTATATCAAAATAATTTAAAACCTCAAAGTCCATTTACGACCTCTATGCAACAAGGGGAGATTGGATTAAAAACTGGAGTTTCAATAGGTTTTGGAGGTATAAAAGGAATTGATATAATTAATTCAAAGTTAAACAACAATCGATTAGGATTTGGATTGAATTGGGATATTAATCAAACTTTCCAATTTTATAATCTAAATATAGCAGGCTTCCCACTAAACCAAAACTGGTATATTGAAGAAACAACAAAAACTCCATTCGCAATTACATCTTTAGGTTTAGGGCCTAACTTTTCTCTTCGAGTTGGAAAAGAAAAAACACTAATTGATTGTTATTTTAGACTAGACGCAAATCTTTTTTGGTTAGGCAGATATACAGCAAAGACATACGATATTGATGCAGGTTCAGTGGAAGCAAAAGGTTATAAATCATCTAAGGATAAATCGATCTCACCTACTTTTGGTCTTGCTTTAAGGAAAAACAAGATGAAATTGGGAGTCGAGTTTCGCTTAAACTTAAATGATAAATCTAGTTATTACGATGACTTTTCATATAATAATGGTGTTATTAATAATTCATATATTTATTACCCTCGTTATATAAATTTAAGCTATTTATCTGTGCATTATGGTTTTGTTTTTTAATCAAATCGCTTGAGTAAATTAAACATTAAAAAAGATTTACAAAACATTCATTATTCTAATTTTTATGGTAACAAATAATAATTCAAATTTTATTGAATTATTATGGTATACTAACGTTTAATTAGCATTAATAATAATTGACAAATAAGTTTATCTTTAAAATAATACGAACACTAAAAAAAATGAATTATATAATTCTTAATATACCTTTAATATTTACTTATAAATTCTAACTTTGCCTAAAATTTGAAAAAAATTATGAGTACTTACGATATAACAATCATTGGTTCTGGACCTGGAGGATATGTTTCTGCAATTCGTTGCGCACAGTTAGGATTTAAAACAGCTCTTATTGAAAAATACGACACATTGGGTGGTACTTGCTTGAATGTTGGTTGTATTCCATCAAAGGCTTTATTGGATTCTTCTGAACATTTTCATAATGCAAAACATAACTTTGCTGAGCATGGAATTGAAGTTTCTGGTTTAAAAGCGAACTTAGAACAAATGATCAACCGTAAGGCTGAAGTTATTTCTCAAACTTGTAATGGTATTAAATTCTTAATGGATAAGAACAAAGTTGATGTTCATTATGGATTAGGTTCTTTTGTAGATAAAAACACTGTTAAAGTTACAGATAAAGACGGAAAAGAAACAATCTTATCTACTAAAAATGTAATTATAGCAACTGGTTCAAAACCAAATTTCTTCCCAGGAATGGAGCCAGATAAAAAACGTATTATTACTTCAACTGAAGCTTTAAAATTGTCTGAAATTCCTAAAAAATTATTAGTAATTGGCGGTGGAGTTATCGGTTTAGAGTTAGGTTCTGTTTACGCTCGTTTAGGATCTGAAGTAGAAGTAATCGAATTTGCGGATTCAATTATTCCTACAATGGATAAAGCGTTAGGGAAAGAATTAACACGTGTATTGAAAAAAGAAGGTTTCAAATTCAATATGCAACACAAAGTTCAAAGCGTTACTAATTTAGGTGATAAAGTAGTATTAAAAGCGTTGCTGCTGTTCCAAACATTTACGCAATCGGAGATGTTATTAAAGGTGCAATGTTGGCGCACAAAGCTGAAGAAGAAGGTGTTTATGTAGCTGAATTAATAGCTGGACAAAAACCTCATATCAATTATGCATTAATTCCAGGTGGTGTTTATACATGGCCAGAAGTTGCTGCAGTTGGTAAAACAGAAGAAGAATTAGTTGCTGCTGGAGTTGAATTCAAAGTTGGTTCTTTCCCAATCAAAGCATTAGGAAGAGCAAGAGCATCTATGGATACTGCTGGTTTAGTAAAAGTATTAGCTGATAAGACAACAGATGAAATTTTAGGTGTTCACATGATTGCACCACGTGCTGCTGATTTAATCATGGAAGCAGTGACAGCAATGGAATACAGAGCTTCTGCTGAGGATATCGCTCGTATTTGTCACCCACACCCAACGTATTCTGAAGCAGTGAAAGAGGCTGCATTAGATGCTACGGATAAAAGAGCATTACACGCTTAACTTCGACTTCGCTCAGTTTGCGTGGTTCGACTTCGCTTAGTTAGCGTTTATAAGATTTAAGACTTAAAGACAAAAGAATTTAAGACTAATAAATAATTAAAAAGCCGATTCATTCATTTGAATCGGCTTTTTTGTATCATAGAATTTAAAGACTTTTAGATGCAACTTGCTTCAATCAAACGAATATCAATTTCTAATTGGTTTAGATTTCTAACTATAGTTTCAAAAGGTGTTACAGAAAAGTAAATGTGTTCCCAATCTGTTTTAACCGATTTTCCATCAAAAGTTCTATTTTGATTATCCAAATTCAATATTGATTTTGAAGAAATTTTGAAATATTGATTTACATAACTTTGGTAGGTTTTCAATTCCTTTTTTAAATGAATTAATATCTCTTTAGGTAAATCTTTTTCTGGATTTCTAGTATAACTTTTAAAGAAAAATTGATGACAAGACAAATAATCATTTCTATACCCCATCAATAACTCCTCCTCATTTACGGATTTACCTTCTCCTAAATATTTGTACAAACTATTTCTAACTTCAGAAATGTTATTTAATACCTTCTCCGTTTTTTGTTTTAACTCTATCCTAACTAATGAATCGATTTCGATTTTATTAGTTTTATCATCCAATGATGACGACGCAAATATCGTTACATTTTTCAAATGTAAATCTGCAATCTCAATCGCTTCTTCTTTATATTTCGCACCATAAATTGCCGTAAGCGTAAACAATAATCCTCCCGCAATCACAACCATGATTGATGATAAGATTGTATTCATTTTCGTATCAGGATTTCTTATACCCGAAAAAAAGAACACCGGTAAAAACAAGAAAAATAGTACACCCAACGCCAATAGCCACATAAATCTAGCTCCTGGCCAATGCATGATTTTGAAGAGTGTTGATAAACAAAATAAAATACCAAAGATTACTCCAAATCCAATAATAAATTTTTGCTGGACTACTTTGACCTCTTTTGATTTAATTAAGAAAAATATAGGTAAAAAGATAAAACTAATAGAAATTATTGCTAATTGTAATAATACACTTGCACCAGGCCAATGCATAATTTTAAATATTGCTCCGATAGCAAAGGTTATAGCGGAAAACATTCCACTTCTCAACATGACTTTTTTCATGGCATAATAATGTTTAAATGTTAATAATAAATCTGTCTCTTCTTGAATTTCTTTCAATTCCTTTTTGAAGAAACGCGGCAATACACTTCGATAATAATCATCAAAGTTTTTGTCGGGTGACATTTCATTTTCAATAACACAACAAATATGATCCAAGAGGCTTAACTGCAGTTCCTCCGTCTTGATTCCGTTACGTCTAACATCCTCCAGAATAAAATCAACTTGATCTTTACTTAACTCATACACATTCAACCCATTTTTGGTTTTAAGTCTAACAGAAATATCATTGTATCAATGAAATCTGAATACTCATTCACTTTTTCTTTGGCTATTTGCTTTCCCGTAATTGTAACAGAGTAATACTTACGAATGCGATTTCCTACATTTACCACATCGGTGGATAAAATTCCTTGCGCTTCCAAAGCATGTAATGTAGGGTACAATGCTCCTTCTGTCAATTGAATTTTACCTCCAGTAAGCTCTTTTACTTTCTGAGTAATCTCATAGCCATACATTTTGTCACTTTCTGACAATAACTTTAAAATGATCGTTTTTAAAGTTCCTTTTATAAGTTCTGATGAATACATGATACAAATATATATATTACTTTTTAGTATACCTAATTTTCTTATGTATATAATTTTAAAAGTTAAATTACTTAATGTTTAAAAATGAAAAAAGCCAATTCAAATCAATGAATTGGCTAACAATTATAATGGAGTTTATTTATTCTTTTACAAATCACTCACAGAAATTCTTAGGCATACTTAACAAGTATTATGATACCAAGTGCTAAAAAGCCTAAACCTATAAATAAGAGATTAACAAACGGCCAAGTCCGTGCATGATATTTTTTGTTTTCCATAATAATTGCATAGTAAAATGCTATACAACTTAATAATAAAAAAAAGATTCCACCATAAATTGAAAACATAAATTTATCTATCATAATCTAAGGATTCTAATTTTTCAATGTTATTCACTTTCATAAACCACCTTTCCAAGTCGTTCAATATGATCTAATAAATCCACATTTTTAATTGAAGCTATACTTTTTAAATCAACTTTATAAATTAAATCAGATTCATCAAAATCATTTAATATTTGAGAAATGATGGTTTCATCGATTTCATTTTTGATTACTAAATCAATGTCGCTTCGCTCATTAAAAGTGTTTTTCACACGAGAACCAAAAATTTCGACTCTAGAAACTTGAGAATATTTACTAAAAATTGATCGGATGATTTCGATTTCATTTTCTGATAAACCAAACATATTATTTTAGTTTATTGATTAACCCTTCAAAAATTGAAACATATTCATTCAAAATGACTGGAACTACTTTTTCAAAAACCGAAACATCATAAGTATGACTTAATAAATTTCGATTTGAAATCATTTGAAACCATTCATCTGCTTGATCAATATATTTATTTGCAAATGCTTCACGAACAACCGATTTTGGGGAAATTTGATCTAATATTAAACCATCATTTTCCATTTTATCTTTTAATGTTTTCCAAGCTAATTCTAAGGTAAATTCAAATCGCTGAACAATCCCCTCTTTTTCTAATTGAGATAATTTTGAATAATCTAGCTTTTGAACTTCTTTTAATAACTGAAATGCATTATTAAAATTTTCAAAGCGTTGTTTCCATCGAATGTCTTGTTCCATAATTCAAATTTAATGCTTCACCAACACCATCTCATCTACCAAATGCTTCGCTCCAGCAAATTTATCCATTACCCAAAGAACATATCGGATATCAACTACAACATTTCTACAACGATTTGGATCGAACATATAATCACTCATAGTGCTTTCCCAGGTTCTATCAAAATTTAATCCCATCAGATTTCCATTTCCATCGATTACTGGAGAACCAGAATTCCCTCCTGTTGTATGATTAGAACCTGTGAAACAAACCCATAATTCACCATTTTGAGCATATGGACCAAAATCTTTCGCATGGTATAAATCAACCATTCCTGGCAATAAATCAAAATCTGGATTTCCTGAAGCGTGTTTTTGTAAAATTCCATCAGTAGTTGTATGCTCTAAATATTGCATTCCATCAACTGGTGCAGAACCTTCTATTTTACCATAGGTAACACGTAACGTACTATTCGCATCCGGCCAATGCTTGTCGTTTGGAAACATTACTAATTTTCCTTCCACATATGTTTTTAATAAAGAATTCATTTTTGGCATAAACGAACGCATTTTTGGCAATACATTTTCAGTGTATTTAGTCATTTCTTCTTTCCAAAATGAATAGCCTAAATCTTTATTCAATTTTTTAAGTGATTTACTACCAAAAGTATTTAAGAATTCTTCGAAACGTTTTGGACTTGTAAAAATTGATTTACTGTAAATTAATTTACTCATCACTAAAACATTTTTAGTAGCGTATTCTTCTTTTGAAATTGTTTGACGGTAATATTCATCTGTCAATAATTCAAAAATTCGTTTATCTACATTCACATCATAATTCTTGAAAAATCCTTGCGCATTTCCTACCAATTCTTTCAATTTAGCCTCAACTTCATTTTTCGCTTTGTATTTATCGTAATTCGTAATAAATACATCTAATGCTTTCACTAATTTGAAATACTCAGGACCAACTGAAAAATATTCAACTCCCATGTAATATTGAAAATCATACTTTGCATTATCATCAATCAATTGATTCATCATAATGATCACATCACCATACTTCTCTCTCCATTCAGGTTTTGAATTCGCCATTTCTTGGTAACGCATTTCATACTCTTGCTTGATTTTTACAGCATCTAATTCTTGTAAACCTCCAATTTGACCTATCCATTTTTTATATGCATTCGCAATGCTTGCTTGTTTTGCTGAATATTTAATTCTCACCTCATCAGAAGCACGCATCGCAGCATCAATAACAGATAATGATTTTTCACGCATAGAAATTCTCGCTGGTCGTTCTTTCTCAATGATGTATTTAATTTGTCCAGAAACTAAATGTTGTTCTGTTGAACCTGGGAAACCATATACCATTGTGAAATCACCAATTTTTCTATCTCCAAAAGATATTGGTAAAAAATGAATTGGTTTATAAGGAACGTTCTCAGCAGCATATTTTGCTGGTTTGTTATCTGTACTCGCATAAATTCTGAAAACAGAAAAATCTCCAGTATGTCTCGGCCAAACCCAGTTATCAGTATCTCCTCCAAATTTTCCAATTGAGTTTGGTGGCGTTCCAACTAAACGAACATCTTCAAAAACTTCTTTTACAATTAAATAAAAATCATTTCCATAATTAAATGGTTTGATCTCTGCTTCGTATAATGTTCCATTCGTAGCATCTTTAATTAATTGCTCTACATTTCGACGCATGGTTGCTTCTTTTTTCGCATCGTCATCGCTTTCATTGATTCCAAAAAGAACTGATTTTGTTACATCGTCAATACGAACCATTCTCGCAGCATATAAATTTGAATTCGGTAATTCATCTTTAAATGTTTTTGCCCAAAATCCATTTTTTAAGTAATCTTTTTCCAAAGAAGAATGTGATTGAATTGCTGAATAACCGCAATGGTGATTAGTTAATATTAATCCTTTATCTGAAACTATTTCTGCTGTACAACCTCCGTTGAAATGCACGATTGCATCTTTTAAACTCGAGTGATTTACATCATAAATATCTTTTGCAGATAATTTCATCCCCATTGCCTGCATATTTGACTCAAACGCAGTCAAAACAGATGGAATTAACATCCCTTCTTCCGCAACAACAATAAAACTTAAAAGAAAAGTGGTTACTAGAGATAAAGTGTATTTTTTAATCATTGTAATTTTTTTAGAGTTCCAAAGATATTAAAATCAGATTGAATTCTAGGCTGTTGTTAATGAAATGATGCATACAATTCAAAATAATCTACTTTTTCTACTTGATGTTTACTTTTTCTGTAACTTCGTTTCAAATAATTTACATTTTGGAAATACTAAACATCATCTTTAGACTTGGAGTCGTTTTTGCCATTTTTGGTTTTCTTTGTCTATTCACAATGGATTCAAACGAAATCAATGTCAATCAATTAATCATTACTTGCTTGGTATTAGTTGCTTATTTTGTTGGTAAACTTCAAAATCAACAAAAGAAAATGATGATGTTTCAAATGGTTTCCAATGGAATGAGACAAGATTTTAATAAATTTAATTTGAAAGCTGAAATTGGTGTTATTGTTTTTGCCATTTTGTTTTTTGTAGGATTTATTTTCTTTCCTGAATATGCTAAAAATCCTCTTTCGATCTGGTTTCATCAAAATATTCTAGATATTGAAAAGGCTGCAATTCTAGGATTTATTTTTAAAGTAATCGGTTTCTTTTTCTTGGTAAACATCATCATGAAAATGATCAATGCATTTACGTTATTGCTTTCTGGAGCTCCAATTGTCCAATCTTCAGCTTCGACTACTATTCAAAATGAAAACCCGAAAAAAGAGGATGAATTTGATGATTATGAGGAGTTGTGATTTCGACTCCGCTCAATCACCACTTATTCTCTACTCGATATTTTCGGTATTGATTAATGAAAAACAACTTTCTGTAAAGTCAATTAGAGAACTTAGATATTAAATCTGAGATTTGTTGTAAAAGCGGTTCTGATTCATCATTGTTGAGCACAAAATCTGCAAGTTTGATTTTGTCTTCATCTGCCCATTGATTTTTGATTCTCAATATCGCTTCTTGTTCTGTACAATTATCTCTTGCGATAATACGTTTGATTTTTAAACTTTCTGGAGAAGTAACTAAAATAGTTGAATCAAAGTTTTTATAAGCTCCCGTTTCAAAGAGAATAGCAGCTTCATTAAATACGATCTTGGATTTTTGAGTGGTAGCCCAATTTTCAAACGCTAATCTAACTGCAGGATGAACGATTGAATTCATTTTTTCCTTCAACGAAATGTCATTGAAAATTTTGCCGGAAATGTAGGTACGATTTAATTCATTATTTTGATAAGCTTCTTCACCTAACAAATTAATAATTTGAGACTTGACTAATTCATTTTCCGTCAATATGTTTTTAGCCTCAACATCAGAATAAAAAACAGGAAAACCTAACTGTTCAAAAACTTTACAAACAGTAGATTTTCCAGAACCAATTCCACCTGTGATTGCTATCTTTTTCAAAGAAATTATATTTCCTCTACTTCAATCATGTTGAATGGAAGTTTGATGATCGCTTGATAATCTTCACCTGCTTCTTCCATATCTTCATCATCTTCTTCGTAGTACCAATTCACTAATACTTCAGCACCTTTTGTTTTCAATGATTCTAGTTTTTTAAATAAATCTAAAATACATTTTGAAGAAGAAGTATTGAAGTATTCTAATTTAATATCAACGATTGTTTTATCTTTTGGATTTGCTCCGTAATTTTCAATCCAGTCATTCAACGGTTTGTAAAATTCAACTGAATTTTCAGGAATTGAACGCCCTTTTAACTCAAGTACACCCGAAGCACTATCAAAATTTACAGCTGGTGTTTTTGCTGAACCTTCTCGTAAAATATTTTCCATAATCCTCAATTTAATCTATTTTGACATTTAGACTGAAAAAACAATGATTTTCGTCTATATCTAAAAATTCATATTCTAATTTATTCCCCGATTTTCGAGCGATATCTATCATCCCTAAACCAGCAGTCCCTTTATCTGACACCGTTCCATTACATAAAACCGACTGATAATAATCTCTCAATTGCTCTTTGTCTAAACTATTAATTTTAATTAATCGCTCTTCTAATTCCAAAGCCAATTCTCTTTCTATGTAATTTCCTGTTTGAATCAAAAAACCTTGTTCGTTTTTCACAACCATGATTAAAGCTGTGCGAGGTTCTTTTTTTGTTTTTCCTTGTAAACTTATATCATCATCGATATGGTGATATAGGTTTTGAATACATTCTACCAAAACATTAAAAACTTTTTTCTTGCGTTTTGATGTTTCGTCCAAACTCTGCATTTTTGTTTCCATCAAATGCAAAACGGAAGCTAAAAAATCAGCCGTTACAATCCCATTGAAAGATAATATGATATCTTCCATCTCCATCGTTCTATACAACTTGAAGATTCGTTTCAGTGACATTGTAATTAGCCTTTATTTATGATTTACAAACAAATATATGAAAATAAGGTTAAATTTTTATTTGTAAATAACAATTTCAAGAAAAAATAATATGAAAAATATTTAGAGTTTATGATTACGCCCAAAATTAGAATTGTAGTGAGCTAATCTTTAACAAAATTAACATCAAATTAACTTGTACTATTTACATGTTGTAAAGATGAAAATAACGATAACTCAAAAAAAACTTTAGAATTTAAGCTATATTTGTAATATGAGTAAAAAAGATTGGTTTGAAGCATGGTTTGATACATCGTATTATCATTCACTTTATCAAAATAGAAACGAAGAGGAAGCAGAAAATTTTGTTCAAAATCTTTCAGACTTCTTAAATCTACCAACAGATTCAAAAGTCGTTGATTTGGCTTGCGGAAAAGGTCGTCATTCTATTACCTTAAATAAAATTGGTTATGACGTACTAGGAGTTGATCTTTCTGAAAATAGTATCTCAATTGCTAAAGAATTTGAAAACGAAAAGTTAAAGTTTGAAATTCATGATATGCGTGAAATGTTAGGCCAAAATAACGTTCAAGCAGTCTTCAATTTATTTACAAGTTTTGGATATTTCGACAAACTAAAAGATAACGAAAAAGTGATCGCTTCTGTGAAAGAAATGTTAGCTAAAAACGGATGGTTTGTAATAGATTTCATGAATTCTCAAAAAGTAATAAATAACTTAGTATATTCTGAAAGTAAAATAGTTGACTCAATAAAATATAATATTTCAAGAGAATATACTGGTACGCATATCTTAAAACACATACGCTTTCAAGATGGAAGCAAAAATTTCGATTTCACAGAGAAAGTTCAAGCTTTAAAACTATCAGATTTCAAACAATTATTAGCTAAAAATCGATTTGAGATTATTCGAACTTTTGGCGACTTTAATTTAAATGATTTTGATGAAGAATCTTCAGATCGATTAATCATTATTGCAAGAAAAAAATAAATGGAAACATTTTTAGTATACTTAGGTTTAGTTGGAGCAGTTGTTTTGGGTGGAATTATTGTCACTTATCTACATGCTGCTAACAAAAATAAATTCATAAAACTGATGTTAAGTTTTAGTGGTGGCTTTTTATTAGCCATTGCTTTTACTCATTTTGTCCCTGAATTATATGCCTCTGAAACTAAAAATATTGGACTATTTATTTTACTTGGATTCTTAATTCAATTGGTTTTAGAGTTTTTCTCCGGCGGAATCGAACATGGTCACGTTCACGTACACAAGGGACAAAAAATGCCATGGGGCTTATTTATTTCGCTTTCTGCTCACTCTATTTTAGAAGGAATACCGTTAGGAAATCAATATGCTGGAATTGAAGTTGGCCATCAACATGGAGAACATTCATTGTTGTTTGGGATTTTGTTTCACCAATTACCAGTTGCTGTTGCTTTGATGACGCTTCTTTTGAACACAAACATCTCTAAATTAAAAGCTTGGTTGATTTTGATTGCTTTTGGCATCATGACTCCGCTTGGATTAACCATTGGATTAATTTCTTCAACTGCTGCTTCATTCTTAGATTTCAACATGATATTAGCAATTGTAGTGGGTATGTTTCTTCATATTTCTACAACCATCATTTTTGAAACAAGCGAAAACCACAAGTTTAACATCCTCAAACTGACAAGTATTTTAATCGGCTGTACACTTGCATTTTTAATGCATTAAAGTTTCTTTTTCTGAATTTCATCAACGCCTTCCAAACCATATTTTTTTCGGTGGAACATGACATTTCTTTCAGCTACTGATTGTAAATAATAACAAATCTTTGGACCTAATTTCCCATAGTAATTTGAACCAACTGGACTTTCATTAAAGATGGCTGCATAGAAACAAGAAGCCGCTAAATACGAACCTTTTAAGCTTGGATGCCCACCATCTTTCACGTACAACTTAACATCCCCTCTTCTTTTTCTAGAATCTTTCCAAGCCATTCCTACGGGAACAACACCAATATCATACGTCTTATACAAATTCAAATATTGGTTACTGATTTTATTCGCCATTTTCAAAAAGGTATTCGCCTCTTTATTTGGCTTATAACCATCACGATAACCCCAAGTCATGTAAAACAACATTTTAGTGTATGGATTATTCTTTTGAATCATTGCAATAATTCGCTCTAAGGCAGGTAACGTTTTGTTTTGAATAATCTTAGAATCTCTTATAAAATCTCTACTAGAACCTTGGATGATTACATAATCCCAATCTTGACTTTTAATTGCCCTTTTAACTGCATTTCGATGTGAATGACCAAAGATTGTCGCCTTTCCTTTGGTACAATCTTCTACATAAACTTTCTTACCTTTTGAAATTGCTATTCCTTCAAAAATAGTTGGCATATTATTTCTATAGGTCAAGCTATTTCCGATAAATAAAATTTTGATTTTTTCTTTATCAATTGGTTTTAAGTAAATTACTACAGGAATAATTACAATAACCAAAAGCAAACTAATTTTCCAATATTTCTTCATTGCAAAATAAATTTAAACTTTCCTTAGCGAATCATTTTAAGAAAAGTTAACCACATAATTTTTAAATCTTGAAAAATCGTTGGATTCGCAAGATATTTTTTATTCAACTCTAATTTAGCTGGCATTACTTCGTTGATATACGTCTCTTTCGGATTTTTAGAATTACCTAAAATTTCATTTTCTTTAAAATATTCTAAAGAAGCATAATCCGTGATTCCAGGTTTCACATTTAAAACCTCTCTTTGTTCAGCCGAATACAAATCAACATATTCTTTTACTTCAGGACGAGGACCAACAATACTCATATCTCCTTTTAGCACATTTATAAATTGAGGAAATTCATCCAATTTCAATTTACGCAATATCAATCCGACTTTTGTGATTCGAGCATCTTTCATTCCAATCGTTAGCTTACCTTCTTTATCTGCATCCACTCGCATTGAACGAAATTTTATTAGCTTAAAAGGAATCCCTTTTTTACCAATTCGTTCTTGAAGATAAAACATTCCACCACGACTTTCAAAAATGATGAAAAAAGAGATTAACAATCCAAAAGGAAGGAAAATCAATATGATTATACTCGAAGTTAATATGTCAAAAATTCGTTTCACCCAATTACTTGATTAACCGCATTCACAACTGCATTCACAACAATTACTATTTGCTCATCTGTTAAATCGACGAAAATTGGTAACGATATTTCCCTAATAAAATTATCTTCTGCCACAGGATAATGCGACAAATTATAACCTAAATTCGTATAAAAAGACATTTTAGGAACAGGAATAAAATGCACATTTACAGATACATCTTGATCAAATATCTTTTGAATAATTGCATCTCTCTGCACTTCAGAAATGTTTTTAATTCTCAAAGGAAATAAATGATAACATGTTTCTTTATTTTCTTCAGAAACAATTGGTAATTCAGCCCAATCATGTTTACTTAACAAATCGATATATTTTAAAGCAATGTGCTTACGAATTGGCAAGGTTTCACGATCGTATCTCTCTAATTCAACTTGACCAATTGCTGCTGCTATATCTGTCATATTGCATTTATAACCAGCCTCAACGATATCGTATTTCCAATTTCCTTTTTGCGTTTTTGCTAAAGCATCTTTATTTTGACCATGCAACGTTTTAATACATAAATCAGCGTATATCTTTGCATTATCAAAAGGTGCGGGGAAATTTAAAGCAATTGCCCCTCCTTCTCCTGTTGTCAAGTTTTTTACTGCATGAAATGAAAAAACAGAAACATCGGTTAATGACCCAGCTCTTTTTCCATTGTACCAAGCTCCAAAAGAATGTGCTGAATCTGAAAGAACCAAAATTCTACCTAACATTTCTTGTTCTTTCGTTACCGCTTTGAAAATTTCTTTTTTAGCAACAACCAAGTTATTTATTTCATTGTAATCACAAGGATAACCTCCAAAATCAACTGGCATTATCACTTTTGTGTTAACTGTTATTGCTTTTTCAATTTCTTTGTATGAAATATTAAAATCGTGCGCATTAACATCAACAAAAACAGGTTTTGCTCCACAATGCATTACTACATTTGCTGTTGCTGAATAAGTATAAGCCGGTAAAATAACTTCATCTCCTTCCCCAACACCAAACCATCTTAAAATTGTTTCCAAACCTGCAGTTGCGCTATTTAAACACAAAGTAGATTGATTACCACAATATTCTGTAATTTCTTTCTCAAAAGCTTTCGTTCTTGGTCCTGTTGTAATCCAACCAGATTGCAACACTTTAACAACTTCATCAATTGCTTTTTGATTAATATTTGGGGGTGAAAATGGAATCATAATATAAACTATTTATCACAAAGTTAATTAACTTGACAATTTATTTAGCAAATCAGAGGCAATCTTATTTCTATTAAAATGAATATTGACATAATTTCTTCCATTTATCCCCATTTCATTGATAATCGATCTATTATTTGCAAGATAATTCACCTTTTCAATTAGATCAATATGATTTTCAGGTTCGAAGAAAAATCCGGCTTGAGCATTTTCAATAAAATGTTTTCTTGCTTCACCATCAACACCTAACAAAAGAGGTACTTCCATTGCTAATGCTTCAAATATTTTAGAAGGAATAGCTCCTTCAAAAAGTTCTAATTTACGAAGTGGAACCAAAGCAACATCGATTTCCTTTAAAATACCTGGCATTTCGGTTTTTGTAACCGGCGGTAAAAAATGGACATTTGAAAGACTTAATTCTTTCTTCAGATTTTCCAATTCTTCTTTTTCAGGTCCTGATCCTTGAATAATAAATTGAACATTTGAAGGACAATTTTTATCTGAAGCTGCTTTTAGAATTACATGTAATCCTTGAGCATATCCTAAAATCCCACCATAAAAGAACAACACATCTTCTTCTTTGAATTGATATTTTTTACGGAAACCCTGCTCCAAAACTTTTGTTGGATTATAATACTCTAAATCTACACCATTTGGAAGCCAATAAACTTCTGTAGATGGAAATCTTTGTTTAATATTTGATACAATACCATTTGTTTGACCAGTAACTAAAAATGCTTTTTTGTAACACTTCCCCTCCAAATTATAAGCTAATTTCAAAAGATACTTATTCGTTACTAAGTCTAATTTTTCTGCACTTTCAGGCCATAAATCTGAAACATTAAATATCAATTTAGCCTTTAACTTTCTACTTAAAGCCATTGCTGAATAACCTAGAAACAATGGCGGTGATTCAACCATTAAATAATCAAATTCACCTAGTTTTCTTCCTCGAAAATAAGAAGTTATAACAAAACTAAAATAGTTTAACAAACGACTAATTATAGACTTTGATTTTGAAACATAAATTTTAGCTCTATGAACACTAATTCCATCAATAACTTCTTCTTTTATTTTACCTCCTAAATATGCTTCTTGAATTTCCATTTTAGGATAATTTGGCATAGCAGTTAATACTTCTACGTCAATTCCATTTGCCTTTAAGCGAATAGCCAATTCATGAAGTCTATTTTGAGGAGCACCAATTTCTGGTGGATAATATTGTGTCAATATTAATAATCTCATTTTATCCTATTTTTTGATCTTTCTCTTTATTCAAATAGAGAATAGATAATAAACAAATCCAAAAAGTATAAATAACAATACCACTATGTCGTTGTAGCATTGATTCAAAAAGGGAATTAAAGAACAAACTTCCAACAATCAACATCAACAAATAATCGTTTTCTTTAAAAGCAGTATAAAAACCATAACCAATTATTGATAGTAAAATTAGTATCCCAAAAACACCTATTTCTAAAGTCGTTTGAAAAAATTGATTGTGAGGATTCAACTCTTCTTTCGCTAATTCATTTTGATTTAATAAATTTAGCTCCTTTGCTAAATATTCATCTACATTCCCCGTTCCTACACCAAATGGATGTTTTTGAATCGCCTTTACAGCAGCTGTCCACATCACAATTCGAACTTCAGTTCCTGACATTGGGTAGACTCTCGATTTCACAAAAGCATCTGGACTTTTCAAGTATTCATCTGCATACCATTTCGCATTGTACCATTCACCTTCAATCTGAGGAATATTTGTAATTGAGAAATATCCAATTAATGGTAAAATTAGAATTGAAGCGTAAAACATTAGCTTATTTACTTTCTTTTTCAGCCAATAAAGGCAATAGATACCAATTAAAATGAACAAGAATAATATACCTGAAAGACTTAACAACAAGCCTTGCATTAAAATTGCAAAAATCAGAAAAGGAATCATCCATTTCTTATTAAAATAAAGCCAATTTTCTTTCCATCCTTTTAAAACAATTCCAATCGAAATCATTAAATACACAGATAAATAAGTTGGATGTATAAATGGAGATACTGAAGATGCTAGAATACATCCTCTAGTTCCTGTCGGTCCTAAATAACAATAAATTCCTTTAACTAGACCTAATATCGTTATCAATAAAGTCCCAGAAATAAATCCAATATAACTCCAATTTAATTTTAACTCTTCTTTTGGCTTGAATGAAAACAATAGTGGAAATAACAGATACGACAATTTATTCTCGACATATCGAAGAGCTAAAGGCGTATTGTGTGTAAAAAGAGTTCCTATTAAAAAAGCTAAATACATTAAAATAAAAAGTGATCCTAATTTGTTCAATTTAAAAATCAACTCTTTTTTAATGAAGCCATAAACAACAATAATTATCAGTCCCAATAAAAACAAACCAGTCATTTTAGGAAGCACTACTACCCCAAAGGCGACCAATCCAAGATAAAGACTTAATAATTGTATGTATTTCATTTCGACTTTCATTTCCCAATAGACTTTTTATACAATTCAATAAATTGATCTGTGCAAGCTTTTCTTGATGCTTTTTCTTTCACCAATTGCTTATTCGAATTTTTTGCTTCTTGAAAATTAAGTTCCAATGCTTTTTCAAGAGGATTTTCTTCGGTCGTTTCAATAATTCCATTGACATTGTTGACAATCCATTCATGCGAAACTGGTAAATCTGATAAAACTGGAATACATCCAGCAGACATAGCCTCCAATACACTTACAGAAGTTCCGTCCGATTCTGGAATAGAAATATAAATTTTTGATTTTGAATACCATTCTTTATTTTCCGAGGCATTTAACCAACCTACAAACTCAACTTTATCGCTCAATTGATTTTCAGTTACAAGCTCTCTCAATCGATCCGTTTGATCACCTGACCCAGCAACAACTAATTTCCAATCACTATGCTTTTTACTGAAATCATTAAAATAGCGAATGATTTGATCTATTCGATATAGAGATTTATGTAATCGATTTGAATATACAATGTTTAATTTTTCTTGTTCATCTACCAATTCTATTCCATATTGAAGAAGTTGATATTTTGAAACTGAATTATCTAATTTTTGCATCGCCTCAACCATTACGTTTGCATCAGCAGTTACAAAATTAGATCGCTGAAGTGTTTTTGTTGTCAGAAATCGAAAGAAACTATTTTTGAAAGGAATCAACAAAACGTCACTCCCCCATGCTGTTGATACAATTGGCAAGTGTAATTTCGAAGCAGCTCTTGAAACAAAATAAGCTAAACGATTTATTTGATGGATATGAATGATTTCTGGTTGAATAGACTTTAATATAGCTTTAAGTCGTAAATAATTTTTTACAATCGAAATTGGATTTAAACTTCTAAAATTGACTAAATGTTCTTCTTTCACTTCATTAAAATCGCATTTCTCTTCAGTCAATAGATAAATAGCTGATTCTTTCTCTGCCAGACTTTTGACATAAGAAGAAACATGAATTGAATTTGAACCGACAATTAGTATTTTCATTTTTGAGTTAATTGATTAATTAATTCAGCCAGTTTTTTAACTTGATTTTTACGATGCAATGAAGCTATTTGTTCTGAATTTGCATGTCTCATCCTTTCATTCGTTTTATCATCCAACAACTGATTCAAAATAAGAACAGTTCCATTTACATCTTGAAAATCTGACACATAACCACAATTAAATTCAGTAATTAAATCGGCAGCAACATCTGTTTTATCTACACAAGCTAAAATAGACTTTCGTGCTGAAATATAATCAAATAATTTCCCTGAGTAAACTCCAATTCGCCCCCCACTTGGATGTAACATAACATTTGCATCCATCTCATTCATTTTAACAATTGCCTCAGTGTATTCAAGTTTAGGATATTTAATAATATTATTTTTTAATTCAATTGGTATATTGTAATTATTATAACCTCCAAAAACATTCATTTTAACAGTTAATCCTGGATTTTCAGCTTTAAAAATAGCTAAACTTTTAAAGAAATTATTCGGCTTAATCTCACCATAAAATGTCCCGAAATAACCAAGATTAAATGTTGAATTATTTAAACTTTTCTCATTATGAAATATAATTTCATGATCAAATCCATTTCTGATTTCTTCAAAAAATGAAACAGATGGACAGATTTGACGAAATTCATCTACAATTGGTTTACTAACTGAAGTAATAGCTGAAGCGTATTTATTGACATCTTCTTCAATTGCTTTCAAGCTATTTTTTGTATTCAAATCAATGTATGGGTTAGAACTCATTTCGTCTCTCATGTCAGCAATCCAAGGAACATTAGAGAACTCTTTACAAAATTCAATAGCTACTAAATGAGCTTCTTGTGGAGAATAAGATGAAATAATCAAATCAAAAGCTTCTTCTTTATGTCTTGCTTTTAACTTTTGAATCGTGGAATTTTTCCAACTATCAAGCGGATTTTTAATAATGTACTTTAAAGCTATTCGTAAAGCAGTTTTTACATTGTGTACTAATTTATTATCTGCTTGATTACTTTTTAACTTTTCAAATAATTTATTTGAATTAGAAAAGTGAACTGTTAATCGATCTGTTTTTTTTAGTTTCTCCGATTTTTCACCTAAACAAAATACTTCTACTTTGAATTCTTCTGACAAGTAATTTGCAAAAGCATTCATCCGACTCACTGCTACTCCATTTATTGGAGGAAACCAAGTTGTTACAAGTGCAATTCGTTTAGTTTTCATCAATGAATTTGTTTATTTCTTTAATATAATTTCCAATAATTATTTCTTTCTTAAAGTTTTCAGTCACAAACTCAAAATTAGACCTATTTGGAATTAATCCTTTCTGTTCAATTTGTATTTTCAAATTATCTAAAGTTGAAATTAATTCATCAGAATTTGTAGCCAAATAAGTTTTTTCATTTGGATAACTCCAAATAACTTCACATCCATTTCCTAATGCTTCAACAACAGACATTGAATTACCATCATGCTTCGTAATTCTGACAAAAATCGCCGTTTTTTTCATCAAAGCCGCTACTTCTTCTTGACTTATCCATCCATGAAAAACAATGTTTTCCGGTGCATCTAAATCTTTACCATCAGAACCAATCACATGAAAAACCATTGATTTAAAATGGGTCGCAGCTTCAACAATTTCATTATAACCATAAAATGCTTCACGTCCTTGTCCCATGTATGAAAGAACACTTACGTTATCGTAAACCGATTCGTTTTCAGAAAATTCAAGATGTTTAAATCGAACTATCTTGATTGGTTGAATAACTTGCTCCAATTCTTCTTTCAACCAAGTAGCATCTGTAAAATGCCTTGCGTGATTGATATACTTCTTTTCAATGGTTCCTCCATTAAATCGATCAATTGCCAATGAAACGTCTGTTCCTTGCCATTGCATTATTAATTTTTTCTTAAATCGAAGTACCCAATTCAAAGATCCACTGTTGTCACTTACTCCATTAAACGAGATCACTAAATCTGTAAAAGGCAATAAAAACAAAAATCTGATTTTTTGCCAGTACGAATAATAGGTATCCGCAAAGTAATAGGCATTTTTAGCATCTAAAGAATGAAGATCATCAACTAAACGCTTTGAAAACAATGGTAATCCATTCACTAAAACACGTTTCTTGGATTTAAATGGTGCTTTTAAAACTTTATGAATCTCTGCTGCGTAATTAGTCAAGACTTTATTCTTCCCAAATTTATCAAGTACTTTTTGACTTAATTCAATATTTGGAGTCAACCCTCTTTCTTCAATTTTAGCAACAACTTCTGCTAATTTCAATTTTGCTTGTTCAAATGTTGAAGCAAAATGTGAAAATTCAAATTCAAAAGACCAAATAACTTCGCATCCATAACTCAAAGCTTCCGTAACTGAAACTGAAAATCCATCATGTTCTGTTAATCGAAGAAAAATTGGAGAAGTCCGCATTAAATCAGCTACTTCACTTTCAGTTTTCCATCCTAATATTGATAAATTCGAAGGATAATCAAATTCTGAATTTTCGACACCTAAAACATCAAATTGAATTTCAGGAAAAGCTCTAGCTAATTCACAAATCTTATCCATTCCATAAAATGCTTGACGAGATTGCGCAACATAGGTCAGCACTCGAATTGAATCGTATTTTTTAACTGTCGTACTTTCAGGAATGTATTTAAACCAAATTTTTACTGGATCTATATTGATACTTTTAACCTCTTCATACTGCCAATCAGAATCAACAAAACTTGAAGAACAATCGATGTATTTTCTATTTATCGTGTTGTTTTTGAAACGTTCAATTGCTAATAAACAATCAGTTCCCATCCATTGTAAAATAATTCGCTTTTTCCAAAAAAGAGCCCAATCCAAAGATAAACTTCGATCACTTACTCCATTTACAGAAATTAGTGCTTTCGCAAAAGGCATTAAAAACAAAAATTTTAGCTTATCCCATTTTGAATAATAAGTATTGACAAATACATATTTAACATTAGGATCAATTTCACTTAAATCCTTTGCTAAACGCTTTGCAAATAAAGGAAGTCCATTAATTAATACTAACATCGTGTTGTTTTATCAGTTTAATATACCAAGTTAATAAAATCATATAATATCCACTGAATAATATACTATAAATCAATAAAGAAGAATAAATTGACAAGTTTGAAATGGCACCAAAATACAATCCAATTAATCCAAACAAATAACCAACTGCACTCAATAAAAATGCTTTTTTCTGCTTCTTAAACAATATTGGCAAACCAGAGATCGGTGAAATTATAAACATGAAAAATAATACCGGAATATTGCATCTTGCCATTTCTCCTGCTAAACCATAATCAATGAATTTAGTTCCAAAAAACCAAGAAAACAATTGAGGCGCAAAGAAAAACAAAACCAAAAGAAAAGGTATTGCAAAAAACATAGTCGTTTTAACTGTTTGCTTCAAAAAAGGCATAACTAATTTACCTTCATTGATTGCTTTACTCACTTCAACATAAAAAATCTGTGAAACAGAACTTGTGATTAATACAATTGGGGCTTTGATATATTTATTCATCTGTGCAAACAGACCTAAGTTTTCATCTCCGTAAAAAGTTGAAATTACCCAAAAGATAATTACTTGTGTAGCAAAAATATCAGTAAATGCATGAAGTGAATTAATCAAAGGGAAATCTTTGTAATTCTTTAAAACATCTACTACAACACTTTTTGAAAAGCGATTTTTCTCCCATTTTATTTTTTCTTTAAAAAGAATATAAACTACTGGTATGAATTGAGATAATAACCAAGCAATTAATAAACCATGTATCCCAAAGCCAATATAACCTAAAAATAAAGCACCGAAATTATTTATTACTGATTGAATGATTTTAATCCTTGAAAGCACTTTGTACTCTTTATGTCTTAAAATCCAGTTATTTGTGACACCTAAAAAACCAAAACTCAAAACACAAATAGGTACATAAAACAGGTAATTAGGTAATTCTTTATCATTATAAAAATCCCCTATTGAATTTGAAAAAATATAAATGAGTATACTTAACAAACTTATTATTAGAGTCAAAACGAGAGATGTAAATAATATATCTTGCGCCTTATTTTTTTCTTTTGGTAAAGGAATTGCAAGTTCTAATCGACCGCATGAAACGATTCCGAACAAAGTAGACAAAGCTAAAACATTCGAAAACACTCCAAATTCAGTAGGAAGATAGATACGTGTCAAAAAAGAAGCAACAAGAAATGGAATCAATTGACTGATCGTGTTCCCTGTAAGCATCGTAACGAAATTCTTTATGAATTTTTTATCCGCCATTTTCTTCTGTTTTTACATTATGAATATAAATGATCCATAAAGACATAAATAACCAATTGATCGGTTGATAGATAAAAGCTGACGGTAAAAAAGAAGCTAACATGAACAAGGCAATTGTAACGATTAGCCATTTATTTAAATTCCTGTTAGATTTAAAAAGTTTAAAAACTATAAATCCTAAATAGCCAAAAAATATCCAACCTAAAATCCCATAGTTTGAAATGACTTCAATTATATAATTGTGAGGACTGCTATTCGTTCCAATATCATTCGGAACTTTTTTATTGGAATTTAATACCTGAAATTGTCCAGGTCCAACTCCTAGTAAAGGATCTTTTTTAATCAAGTAAATACCATTATTCAATAATTTTTTTCGAATGTCCGATGAATTAAATCCTGGATTTTTATTTTTCCTTTTAATTGCTTTATCTAATATTCGTTTATCCTCATCAGATAATGTTTTCATTGCATCTACTAACTCATATTTTCCTTTTACTTTTTGTATAATACTTGTTTCATAGAAATAACTATTTATATCCGTTCTGTCTTTTCCTTTAAAAATTGGATTTAGATAAATCAAGATAATAATTAATACTCCAAAAATTCCTACAAAGTATTTCATACTAGAAACAGTTTCTATACTTTTTTTGAATCCTGAATTTAGTAATACAAAAAACATCAATAAGATTAAGATGAATTCACTAATTCTAGCTGAACAATAAATTGACAAAATAAATAACACAAACGCTGAAGCTAGAATCAACCAACTATTTTCAAAACGTTTTTGATCAACAAAAAGTAGAATAAAGTAAACTCCAAGACAATTTAAAATGTAATCATTTGGATTATCAAAAATAAAAACCGGTGTATAATCCGTAATTGAAATTGGCAGCTTTGAAATCTTATCTGTAAATGATCCAACAAAATGATATCCTGTTATTATTTCTATAAATCCAAAGAGAATTAAGACGATAAACCAAATCCATAAAACCGAACTGATTGATCGTTTGAAATATGATTTATTTTTAAAAAAACAATAAGAAACAGATAAGATTAAGAAAGAAAACAAATGAAAAATCCAGCTTCTAAATTCAAAAATACTGTAATCATTCTTACCTTTCATCAGCATCCATACTACTGAATAGAGAACGAATAAAAGAATAATATAAGAATGTAATTTAAACCATTTATTCAATGAAAAAAAGGTGGAAATTATCAAAGGGACAAATAATACTCCGATTATTAAATTGGGATAAATGGTCAAAAAACCAATTGAAACAGCTCCGATTTTAGAACCAAAAAAGAAGGTGATTAACCATGTAGATAAAAGTAAAAACAGATTTTTATCAGAATAAAACTTCTCTATTTTTTCTTTAAAGATCTGAATCATTTTAAACCCTTTACAAACAACAAAGCCACCATTTCTCAATGATAGCTTTGCATATAAATACTTATTTAAATTCTATTTTGCATAATTGATTGATCGTTTCTCACGAATCAAAGTAACCTTCACCTGACCTGGATAAGTCATTTCAGTTTGAATACGTTGAGAAATTGTAAATGATAATTCATCAGCTTTTAAATCTGTGATTTTATCACTTTCAACCATTATTCTTAATTCTCTACCAGCTTGAATAGCAAATGCACTTGAAACACCTTCATAAGACAAAGCTAACGCTTCTAAATCTTTCAAACGTTTAATGTACGCTTCAACTACCTCGCGACGTGCTCCTGGACGTGCTCCCGAAATAGCATCACAAACTTGAACAATTGGAGAAATCAATGTAGTCATTTCAATCTCATCGTGGTGAGCTCCAATAGCATTACAGATTTCTGGTTTCTCACCATATTTCTCAGCCATTTTCATACCTAAGATAGCATGTGGTAATTCTGGATCTTCATCTGGAACTTTACCTATATCGTGAAGCAAACCTGCTCTTTTAGCTAATTTTACATTTAACCCTAACTCAGCTGCCATGATTGCACATAAGTTAGCTACTTCTCTAGAGTGTTGTAATAAGTTTTGTCCATAAGAAGAACGGTATTTCATTCTACCTACCATTCTTGTCAATTCAGGATGTAAACCGTGAATACCTAAATCGATACATGTTCTACGTCCTGTTTCAGCAATCTCTTCGTCTAATTGACGTTTCGTTTTTGCTACAATTTCTTCAATTCTTGCTGGGTGAATACGTCCATCAGAAACTAATTGATGTAATGCCAAACGAGCCAATTCTCTTCTTACAGGATCAAAACAAGATAACATAATCGCTTCTGGAGTATCATCTACAATAATCTCAACACCTGTAGCAGCTTCTAAAGCACGAATGTTACGACCTTCACGACCGATAATTCTTCCTTTTACTTCATCAGATTCAATATTAAATACAGAAACTGCATTTTCAACAGCTTGCTCTGTTGCAACTCTTTGAATAGCTTGAACAACTATTTTCTTAGCTTCTAAATTTGCATTTAATTTTGCCTCTTCAGTAATCTCTTTGATGTGAATCATTGCGTTTGTTCTCGCTTCATCTTTTAAAGCTTCCATCAAATGATTCTTCGCTTCTTCTTCAGACATACCACTGATTTTAGATAATTCTAAAACCCTTTTTTGTTGCATTTTTTCTAATTCATGCCCTTTAATATCTAACGCTTGAATTTTACCTTCTAAATCTGCTTGAATTTTCTCAGTCTCTTTCTCTTTTTTAGCGAATTCTTCAATTTTTTGAGACAATGTTTTCTCTTTACTTTTGATCTTATCCTCTAATGATTGAGCTCTTCTCTCTTTTTCTTTGATAGACTCTTCATGCTCCTCTTTCAATTTGAAAAATTTCTCTTTTGCTTGAAGCATTTTGTCTTTCTTAATTGTCTCTCCTTCTAATTCAGCCTCACGAACAATTTGTTCTTTTTTCTTTTTCAATAATACGTTTTGAATTACGAAAGCGGTAGCTCCACCCCCAATTAATCCAATCAATAATCCTATTACAATTTCCATTTTCAGTAATTAATTTATATAAAAAAACCCACCCTGCAAATCGAAATGACTTGAAGAAGTGGGGGAATATATATTTGATTTAAACTATATTAAACTATCTAACTCTTTTTTTAAATCCTCTAGTTGATTCTCTATTGAAGAATAATCAGCTGGTTGCACAACTTTTTCAACTTGAGTATTTACACTTTGTTTAGATGCTAACTGCAAAGCAGTCATAGCTAATAAATCTTGCATATCTTTAACTGCATAATTATCCTGAAGCATTTTGATTGCTTTATTAATATCATCAGCTGATTTCAAAACTTTAGCCTCTTCACCTTCATTTACGGTTAGAGGATATGTTCTTCCAGCAACGACAACCTTTAAGGATAATTTTCCCATTGTTATTTTTTTAACTGAGTAATACAGTATTCTATTTCCCTCACCAATTCATCAATTTCTGCATTTCTGTTACCATCGGCATCATTGTGCACTTCGACTCCTTGTTTAATTGTCGCTTCTAATTCCGTAACCAATTTCAAATTTGTTTGTGTAAACTCTTCATTTCTTTCTTTTAAATGAGAATTTTCAATTGAAATTGCATCCAACTCAGCCTTTAATTCTAAATTTTTAGAACGCTCAGATTCTAATTGAGAATGCAAGTCTTTGCACTTCAATTTAATTTCTTCTAATATGAGCTGAATCTTCTCGGTCATTTCATTCGACTTTACTACAAAAATAGTATTGTCAATTGTATTATCAACATTTTTATTGAAATCTTTTACATATTTTTTTCAAAAAGCAGTAAATTTGGGGTATTATGAAAATTATTCTGTTTTTACTCTTCATTCTTCTTACAACCTTTTCATTTTGTCAAATTGATTCGAATTCTTTCTATCATTCTCCTTTAGACATTCCTCTGAAATTAAGTGCGAATTTTGGAGAATTACGTCCTAATCATTTTCATATGGGAATCGATTACAGAACAAATGGAGTTGAGGGAATTAAAATATTTGCAATTGAAGATGGATATATCGCTCGTGTAAAAGTATCTCCTTTTGGATATGGAAAAGTAGTGTATATTAATCATCCTAATGGTATTACAAGTGTCTATGCACATTGTAGTAGCTTTTCAGGTAAACTAGATTCAATAGTTAAACAAAAACAAATAGAACAGCAAAATTTTGAAATTGAATTTTTGCCAGATTCTAATCTTATTCCTGTAAAACGAGGTGAATCTTTTGCATTAAGTGGAAATACTGGAAATTCAAGTGGTCCACATTTACATTTTGAGCTACGTGACACTAAAACTGAAATTGCTTTAAATCCTCTGATAAACGGATTTGAAGTTTTTGACACATTGGCCCCAACGATTAAAGGACTTAAAATATATGCATTAACAAAAGAAAGCTATCGATGGCCAAATAAATCGAAATTAATAAATGTAACTAGAACAAAGAATAAATTTCAAATTCCTAATTCATTGGTTACTATCTCTTCAGATTATTGTTCTGAAGGAGGAATTGGTTTTGCGATCGAAGCAAATGATCATATCAATGGCTACACGCATGAATTTAGTTACTTTGGATCAAAGCTAATCGTTAATAATGATACCGTCTTCATTCAAGAAAATGATGAAATAACATTTGATGCTTCAAAAGCAATTAACACACATGAAGATATTGAAGAGAATAAAAAAAGTAAACGAAAATTTCAAAAATCATTTAAAACAGAACAAAATCCACTAGAAATATACACATTAGATAAAAATGGAATAGTTAAAATAAAACCTAATGATTCCTTAAATGTCAAATATCAAGTATATGATACACACAATAATACAAGTGAAATTGATTTTAAATTAAAAGTGCAAAATGGCCAAATCAATCAAAAACTATTTAACATAACAAATCAACTTTCACCTGCTTCAGAATATAAATTTGAAGATACATCTTCATTCATTCGAGTTAAAGAAGGATGTGTTTACGAGCCAATTCCTCTTAATTTTCAAAATAAAAATGGAATTTCAATTGGTAATGCTTCAAATCCAATTCATATTCCGATAGAAGTTAAATTAAGATTGAAAAATGCTGAATTACCTATTCAAAAATACATTATTAAAAATACAAGTTTAAACAAAGCTTTGGATACAAAATATAATGAAGGATGGTTAACTGCTGAATCAAAAAATTTAGGAAATTTTGTTATTGATTTTGATACAATCGCACCTTCATTATTTCCTTTAAATTTCAATCTGAATGATACATTGCTAAAAAAATCAACGATCACCTGGAAAGTTAATGAAGAAAAAACTAGTCTAAAAGATTATGATTTATTTATTGATAACCAATGGCAATTATTAGAATACGAATCAAAAGGTAGTTATCTATTTTATAGAAGACAAAGTGATTTCGTCGGTAAGCATTTACTAAAGATCATTGTGGTCGACTCTTGTGGTAATAGTAGAATCTGGGAGAAAGAAATTACATTTGAATAAAAATTATTTAGTGCTTAATTAAGATAAATCAAGCACTAAACATTTATTTTAAGCTTGTGTAGTTGGTGCACCGAAATTCATTGGAGGAATTCCTGAATTATCGAAGTCTTCAATAACACCGAATGTTTGCTCATATTTTTGTACATTTTCGATCATCGCTTTCATGAAACGTTTTGCGTTCTGAGGAGTCATAATTACTCTTGAACGAACTTTTCCTTTCGGCATTCCAGGCATAATTTGAATGAAATCACTTACAATTTCTGTAGGCGAATGCGTGATGATTGCTAAATTTGAATAAACTCCTAAAGCTATATCTTCAGTTAATTCAATATTCATTTGATTTTCGTTTTCTTCCATAATATTAGATTTAAAAAAAGGGGCTACTAAGTAGCCCCTTTTGAATTATTTAATTTTAAATTACTTTGCAGACATTGCTTCGTAATCTTCTTTTGATGCTACGATCATATTTTGGAAACTTCTCACACCTGTTCCTGATGGAATTAAATGTCCAACGATAACGTTTTCTTTTAATCCTAACAAGTGATCTTCTTTTCCTGATAATGCAGCCTCGTTCAATACTTTTGTTGTTTCTTGGAAAGAAGCAGCAGAAATAAATGATTGAGTTTGAAGAGAAGCTCTTGTGATACCTTGTAATAATGGAGTTGAAGTTGCAGGAACTGCATCTCTAGCTTCCACTAATCGTTTATCTTCACGTTTCAATTGAGAATTTTCATCTCTTAATTTACGAGCAGATAATATCATACCTGGTTTCAATGCAGTAGAATCTCCAGCATCAACAACTACTTTCATACCATAAATACCATCATTCTCTTCCATGATCTCTACTTTACGTACAGATTGTCCTTCTAAGAATTTAGTATCTCCAGAGTCAATAATTTCTGATTTCAACATCATTTGACGTACAATTACCTCAAAATGTTTATCATTAATTTTCACCCCTTGTAAACGGTATACCTCTTGAATTTCGTTAACAATGTACTCTTGTACTTTTGTTGGACCTTCAATATTTAAGATATCATTTGGAGTAATTGCTCCATCTGATAAAGGTTGTCCTGCACGAATGAAATCGTTTTCTTGAACTAAAATATGTTTAGAAAGTGGAACTAAATATTTACGAACTTCACCTGTTTTAGATGTAATTTGAATTTCTCTATTTCCTCTTTTGATTTTACCATATTCAGCAATACCATCAATTTCAGACACGATAGCTGGGTTTGAAGGATTTCTTGCCTCGAATAACTCAGTTACACGTGGTAAACCTCCTGTAATATCCCCAGTTTTACCTGATGATCTTGGGATTTTTACCAAGATTTCACCTGCTTCTAACACATCACCCTCTTTAACAGAAATGTGAGCACTAACTGGTAAACTGTATTCTCTTAATATTTCTTTCGTTTTAGGATCGATAATATGTATAGAAGGATTTTTCTTTTTGTCTCTTGATTCGATAATTACTTTCTCAGCAAATCCTGTTTGCTCATCCACTTCTTCTCTACAAGTTACACCTTCTAAAATACTATCAAATACTACCTTACCGTTTACTTCAGAAACGATTACAGCATTGTACTGATCCCATTTACAAATAACATCACCTTTTTTGATTTTTCCTCCAGCTTGGTTAAATACCATTTCAGATCCATAAGGAATGTTTGTATTCATTAATACAATTCCTGTTTTCTCATCAACAATTTTTAATTCAGCAGAACGTCCAATCACAACATTTTTAACAGTTCCATCAGCATTTTTCTTCTCGATAGTTCTTAATTCTTCGATTTCTAATACCCCTGAAGCTTTTGCTTTCAAATCAGATTCACTACCTGTATTCGAAGCAGTACCCCCAACGTGGAATGTACGTAATGTCAACTGTGTTCCAGGCTCTCCAATTGATTGTGCAGCAATTACACCAACAGAATCTCCAATTTGAGCTAATCTATGATTTGATAAGTTTCTTCCGTAACATTTAGAACAAACACCTCTTCTCATTTCACATGTAAGAACTGAACGAATTTCAACTTCATCAATTCCTGCTTTCTCAATTGCAGTTGCAGTAGATTCTAAAATTAACTCTCCAGCAGCAACAATTAATTCTTCAGTTTCTGGATTGAAAATATCATGAACAGAAGTTCTTCCTAAAATACGATCATATAATGGCTCAACAATTTCATCATTTTTCATTAATGCTGTAGCTGTTAATCCTCTTAACGTACCACAATCATTACTGTTAATAACAACATCTTGAGCAACATCTACTAAACGTCTTGTTAAGTAACCAGCATCAGCCGTTTTCAAGGCTGTATCCGCTAAACCTTTACGAGCACCGTGAGTAGAAATAAAGTATTCTAAGATCGATAATCCTTCTTTAAAGTTAGAAAGAATCGGATTTTCAATAATGTCTTGGCTTGAAGCACCAGATTTTTGTGGTTTCGCCATCAATCCCCTCATACCAGATAACTGACGAATTTGTTCTTTAGAACCCCTTGCACCAGAATCGTACATCATGTAGATTGAGTTGAAACCTTGCATATCATTTTTCAATTGATCCATCAAAATGTTAGTCAATCTTGAATTTGTATGCGTCCAGATATCAATAATTTGGTTGTAACGTTCGTTATTTGTAATTAAACCCATGTTGTAATTACCCATAACTTCAGTCACTTCAGTCTCAGCTTTAGCAACTAATTCTTCTTTCTCTTTAGGAATAATAATATCATCTAAGTTGAATGACAAACCACCTTTGAAGGCCATGTCATAACCAATTTCTTTGATATCATCTAAGAATTGAGCTGTACGAGATGTACCAGAAACTTTTAATACGTTACCAATAATATCTCTTAATGCTTTTTTAGTTAATACATCATTGATGTAACCAACTTCTCTTGGAACTAACTCGTTAAATAAAACTCTACCACAAGTTGTTTCAATCATTTGCAATGTAGGAACACCATTTTCATCTAAATCATAAGTTTTCACTTTGATATGAGCATGAAGATCTAATTGTTTCTCATTGTAAGCAATAATAACTTCTTCTGGAGAATAGAAAATTCCATCTTCTCCTTTAACAATAACATCGTCTTTTGTTCTTTTACCTTTTGTAATGTAATATAGACCCAAGACCATATCTTGTGAAGGTACAGCAATAGGTGCACCATTCGCAGGATTTAAGATATTGTGAGAAGCCAACATTAATAATTGTGCTTCTAGAATTGCAGCGTTACCTAATGGTAAGTGAACCGCCATCTGATCCCCATCGAAATCGGCATTGAAGGCTGTTGTTACCAACGGGTGTAAACGAATCGCTTTTCCTTCTATTAATTTTGGTTGGAAAGCTTGAATACCAAGTCTGTGAAGAGTTGGGGCACGGTTCAAAAGAACTGGATGTCCTTTCAATACGCTTTCCAAAATATCCCAAACAACTGGTTCTTTTTTATCAACGATTTTTTTAGCCGATTTAACTGTTTTAACAATACCACGCTCAATCATTTTACGAATGATAAACGGTTTGTAAAGCTCTGCAGCCATATCTTTAGGTAAACCACACTCATGTAATTTCAAGAATGGTCCAACAACAATTACCGAACGTGCAGAATAATCAACACGTTTACCCAATAAGTTTTGACGGAAACGTCCTTGTTTACCTTTTAATGAATCAGATAAAGATTTTAAAGGTCTGTTAGATTCAGTTTTAACAGCACTAGATTTTCTAGAGTTATCAAATAATGAATCTACAGATTCTTGAAGCATACGTTTTTCATTACGTAAAATTACTTCAGGAGCTTTAATTTCAATTAATCGTTTCAAACGGTTGTTACGTATAATAACACGTCTGTATAAATCATTTAAATCTGAAGTTGCAAAACGACCTCCATCCAATGGAACTAAAGGACGTAATTCTGGTGGAATAACAGGAACAACTTTGATCACCATCCATTCAGGACGGTTATCAATTCTCTCCTGAGATTCACGCATAGATTCAACAACTTGTAATCTTTTTAACGCTTCATTTTTACGTTGCATAGACGTTTCCGTGTTTGCTTGGTGACGTAAATCATAAGAAGTTTGTTCAAGATCTAAAGTTTTCAATAAATCGTAAAGCGCTTCAGCACCCATTTTTGCTACAAATTTATTAGGATCTGTATCTTCTAAATATTGATTTTCTTTCGGAAGTGTATCTAAAATATCTAAATATTCCTCTTCTGCTAAGAAATCCAATCTATTTAAAGCTGAACCATCTGCATTTGTTGCAATACCTCCTTGGATTACTACAAAACGCTCGTAGTAAATAATTTGGTCTAATTTTTTTGTAGGTAAACCTAATAAGTATCCAATTTTGTTTGGAAGAGAACGGAAGTACCAAATATGTGCTACTGGAACAACTAATGAAATATGTCCCATACGCTCACGACGTACTTTTTTCTCTGTTACTTCAACCCCACAACGGTCACAAACGATTCCTTTATAACGGATTCTATTGTATTTACCACAGTGACATTCGTAATCTTTAACAGGTCCAAATATTCTTTCACAAAATAAACCATCTCTTTCCGGTTTGTATGTACGATAATTAATCGTTTCCGGCTTTAAAACTTCTCCGCTAGATTGCTCTAACATTAACTCTGGAGAAGCTAAAGAGATCGTAATTTTATTAAAACTACTTTGTGTTTTTGGTG
>JAJTEO010000110.1 GCA_021300395.1 Fluviicola sp.
CGCATGGTCAATGTCTTCTGAATTATTGCAAAAGACAAATAAAAAATTACGTGTACTTTCTGGTTTGTATGGGATTTTAAAGCCATTAGACTTAATATATCCATATCGATTAGAAATGGGCACAAAATGGCAAATTAATCCATCTACTAAAGGTTTATATTCGTTTTGGGGGCATAAAATAGCAGATTATTTGAATAAAGATCTTTCTGAAAATGAAGAGCTAATTAATTTGGCTTCAACGGAATATTTTAAAGCTGTTGATTTGAAAAAGTTAAAAGCGAAAGTAATTACTCCGGTATTTAAAGATTTTAAAAATGGGGAATATAAAACGATAATGATGTATGCAAAACATCAAAGAGGAGCAATGGCTCGTTATATTATTGAAAATGATTTAAAATCAACAGAAGAGCTCAAATTATATAATGGTGATGGTTATACATTTGACGTAAAAGCATCAACTGAAAAGGAGTGGGTGTTTGTTAGGTAGGATTATTGGTTGAAAATTATTAGTTAAAAGTTAATAGTTGATTTTCAACTATTAACTTTTAACATAAATATTTATTTTTTAACTCTTTCTACGTAAACACCAGTACGAGTATCGATTTTAATAATCTCACCCATATCGATAAATAATGGAACTTTAATTTCTGCTCCTGTAGCTATTGTAGCTGGTTTCATTGAATTTGTTGCAGTATCACCTTTAACACCTGGTTCAGTGTAAGTAACTTCAGAAATGATGTGCATTGGTAACTCAACAACTAAAGGTAGTTCTTCATCAGCATGAAATAAAATATTACAAGTCATTCCTTCTAATAAGAAACCTGGTTTTTCAATCATTTTTCCAGGTATTTCAACTTGCTCAAAAGATTCATTATTCATAAAGATAAAGTTTTCACCTTCTTGATATAAATATTGATATTCTCTGTTTTCAATACGAACTGTTTCAATTTTGTGACCTGCTGAAAAAGTGTTGTCTAATACTTTTCCTGTCTCAATTTGACGCATTTTTGTTCTTACGAAAGCTGGACCTTTTCCAGGTTTTACGTGTTGAAATTCAATTATTTGAAATAATTTCTCATTGTGTTTTATACACAATCCATTTTTTATATCCGCTGTTGTTGCCATGCTATTTTTTAAAAGTGATGCAAAGATATGGAAATTCAGTAAAAGTCTAAACTTTAAAGCGAAAAAAAGAGATAATTCAATTGAAATTGATTAAATTTAATCTGTAAAATAAAGAATCATGAAAGAATATTGGGAAAGTTTAAATACGGCTAAAAGAATCAAATTAATTTCATCAATAATTTCAATCATTTTGATTGTTATTTTTTCATTTCAAAATTGGGACAAAAGCGAGGTGAATTTCATCTTTTTTTCATTAAAAGTACCGGTAACATTAATTATTTTTGCTGCAATGGCTTCTGGATATTTTATTTCGTCTTTATATAATTTTAGCTATATAAAAAGGAAAGATAAAGAAATTACCGACCTAAAATCAAAAATTAATGCTTTAATAAAAGATAAAGGCGATTCTTTATAAATTTCAAATTATTCGTTATCCTTATTCTTGAAATTGTTATTTTTGTACCAGAGGTACATCTACAAAGTTAGAGCAGCGACCTTATTCCGAAAGGGAGCCCATGCAGATTATCTTGAAGCTAACAATTTTGACAATAAAGGGAGTCTTTATTAACCAATGGCGGGCCGAATCTTAGCAATAAGAATTGTTCTATCAATCATCGGATTACAACGGTTAGTGGTTACCTTAAACGTGTTTTCTGAGCTTCGGAAAACCCAACTGCATGGGTTATTTATACTAAATAGTTTTTTTATTCGTTACAAAGAAAAATAGATAGTATGAAAACAATCATGAAGCTTATTTTTTTATCATCAATACTGATGTTTACTTCTTGTGGAAGTTCTAAAAATAGAAAGTGTAACGGAAAAAAAGCAATTCAAACCCCAATGGGTAAAATGTAGATTATATGAATTTCCCTCAATATAGAATGCTTATTAATGAGAAAGTCATTTATAGAATAATTGATGATCGAAATTTTGAAGAAAAGCAACGCTCTGGCTCAAAAGTTTTTCATTTTAAAATGGAAGCAACACAATATCCTGAAATATTAAAGATACAAGATATGTTGAATTGTAATGAAGAGTTATATATTATAAAAGATGAAAAGGATTGGTTAGCGTTTTGATTTAGTTTTATTTAACTGAAAATAAAATGTCTACACGTCTATTTTTTCGTCTATCCTCTTCTGTTTTTTCAGGAGTAACCATTGGTAGATTATTACTAAACCCTTGAGATCTTAAGCGTTTTTTACTTACTCCTCGTTTTACCAATTCTTTTAGTACTAACTTGGCTCTTTGTTTGGAAAGTTTCATTGCTTTTCCACAACAAACATGTCCTCTGATATAAGCATGAACATCTTTATTTGCATTTAGATATTCTGCTAATTTATCTATTTCTACAGAAGATCCGGGAGTTAAATTAAAAGTTCCATCAAAAAATTGAATGTTTAATTCCATTTGGAATACCATTCCTTTTTCTAGTTTTTTGTCGTAAATTTCATCTTTTACTGGTTCTTCAATAATAGGAATATATTGGGATTTAATCGAAGTAGTATCCTTTGTTTTTGTTTCAATTGAAATAGTATCATTTTGATTTTTTGTTTTAGAATAAATAACATCAACTCTTCTCCATTTATCAAATTGTTCAATAGGATAAATCAATTGATTAGGATAATTGATTCCATAAACATTACTTTTTTCAATAATTAAATCTTTATTTAATAAACTTTTGATTGCATTTAGCCTCTCTTCAGCAATGTGTTGATTAATGTCTTTGGAACCATCTTTACTACTATAACTATTTATTTCTAAAATAGTAATTGGATGGGTAGAGATGTAAAGATTAAATGTATCAATTGCTTTTTTAGAACTTTCAATAGGAAAGGATTCATTTACATTAAAGAAAAATGATATTGTATTCGACTCTTGAGCCATTGAAAAATGGCTAAATGTAAATAGTGATATTAAGAGAACTAAAATTCTCATTTCTTTTTTTTTAGTATTAAAATAAAAAAAGCGTCTCTATTTCTAAAGACGCTATAAATTTAAAAAAAATATTCGTTACTTAAATGTTTTTAGGTCAACTTTATCTTTTATTATTAATGATGTCACTTTAATGTTAAAAGACATTTCTCCTTGAATAATCGCCATTTTAAATGGAAACAAAATACCATTAACATCTTTGAAGTCTCCATATTGAGAAGAAACCTCAGTTGTTTTATCAGCATCTTTTTCAATTTTTAAACTTTTAATTTTCATGAAACTTTTTGCATCATAATAATCAAATGATTCTGATTTACCATCGTTCACTTTCATAACATATGAATCAACACCGTCAACATTTTCGATTCCTAATAATTCATAGTTTACACCAACTTTAGCGTAATTCATTTCAGGAAACAAACCGATTGATTTTCCTTTAGTTGCAATTTCGTCTGCTGTTAATTCTTTTTTACCTTCTTGCATTGAAGTAGATGCACCAGTAGTACCGTCAAAATATGCTTTTTGTAGAACCATTCCTTGAGCTTCTATTTTAGAACCTTCAATATTTGGTGTTTGCCAAACTCTTGTTGAAGAGATAGGGAAGGGCGCTTGAGGAATTGTTAATTCAGAAACTTCTTCAAATGCTTTGAATTTTTTCAATTTTTTGGTTGCAGCTTTTAATGAAGTTGTTTGTGTTGCAGCTAATACATATTTCTCAATTAATTGATCTTTAGTAATGTCAGCTTTTTTCATTTCTTTCACTTGGTCTCCAAAAGCATCCCAAACTTCAACTATACCATCAGCATCAAATTGTTTTAATTTCTCTAATACTTCTTCATTACCTACAACAATGATGTTACAGTTTTTTGCTGAATAATATTTTTGAGCCATCATTAAAACATCCTCTTTAGATATCGCTTCCAATCTTTTTAAATAAGTTTGGTAATAATCTTTACTCAAGTTATAACGAATGATATTTAATGCAAAGCGAGCAATTGTTTGAGGTCTTTCCAATGATCTAGCAAATCCTCCTGCCATAACCATTTTCGTTAAATTCAATTCTTCATCTTTAACATAGCCATTAGTAATATTGTCTAATTCGAACAAAATTTGAGTAATAGCACTATCAGTTACTGCATTTCTAAAGTTACCTGAAGCTGAAAAAGAACTTCCAAATTCATTGATATTTAAACTTGAATAACAACCATATGTATAAGCTTTGTCTTCTCTTAAGTTTTGCATTAAACGAGTACCAAAACCTCCACCACCTAAGATGTCATTTAATACTGTTAAAGGTAATTGATCTTTATCTCCTGGTTTAATGTTTAAAGGAAAAGTTACATTAATTACTGATTGTACAGCTCCTGGTTTCTTTACAAAAATCACACGGTTTCCTTTATGAGTGTTTGATAAAGGCATTTGTTGTTTGTAAGCCATATTTCCATTCCATTTTGAGAAATATTTTTCTACAACTGCAGTTGCTTGTGCTTTTGTGATATCACCAACAATAACTAAATAACTTCCTTTTGGAGTAAAGATTAATTTATAAAAATTCTTAACATCGTCTAAAGTAATATTGTTTAATGAAGCTTCTGTCATAATTTCACCATAAGGATGACCTTTAGGGAAATTTGATTTAGATTCTGCATTATTAGCCATTGTTTCAGGACTAGATTTTGTAGATATTAATGAAGAAACTGTTTGATTTTTAATTCTTTCAAATTCGCTTTGAGGAAAATTTGCATTCATTAATACATCAGACATAAGTTCTAAACCTTTATCCATGTGTTTAGTTAAACAAGAAAGATAAACAGATTCTTTATCAGCAGATAAATCAGCTCCTATGTAATCCTTTTCTTTATCTAATTGATCTTTCGAACGATTTGTAGTTCCTGATAAAATTAACTCACCAGCAATACTTGATAATCCAGCCTTAGAATCTTCAGTCAAAGGAGTTGCTCCCATTGACATATTAAAAGAAACTTTTGGTAGTTTATGGTTTTCAGATAAGATTACAGTTATACCGTTAGAAGTTGTGAAAACTTCAGAATCTTTAATATTGATAGCAGGTGCTTTAGCTGCCGAAGGACGAACTGAACGATCAATTTGTCCAAACATAATAGAGGGAATTAAGATCCCCAATGATAAAATATATTTTTTCATTATCGTCAAATTAATTTTTACCCGGAGCATCTGTAGCTGCTTCTGGTTTTGGTAAATATTCTAAAATAATTCTAGCGTCTTGAGTCAAGTATTTTTTAGCCACTCTTAAAATATCTTCACGAGTTACTTTTAAATAAGCATCTAATTGGTTGTTTGTTCTGTTAGCGTTTCCATAATAAACATAGTTGTCAGCTAAATTTTCACAAATTCCAGCAATTGAAGCGTTAGAACCTACGATTTGATTTTCAAATTGATTTCTAATTTTTTCAAATTCTTCTTGAGAAATTAATTCTTTTTTGATCAATTCAATTTGTTTATCAACTTCAACTTGAATAGTATCTAAGCTGATATCTTTAGATGCGATTGCTGCAAATATACCCATACCTGCGTCCTCCAATCCATACGCAAATGAAAATGCATAATTTGCTAATTGTTTTTTCTCAACAATAGCTTTATTCATTCTAGAGCTAGACCCTCCAGATAACACTTCATTCATCATTTCTAATGCTGGGAAATCAGGATTTGTTTGCTCTGGAAAACGGTAAGCAATAAATAATGCAGGTAATTGAATGTTGTCATAAACTACATCTTTTTGAACTCCTTTTGGAGCTTCTGTTGTTTTAGCAGGTCTAGGAATTACACTTGCTTTTGCAGTATATAAATCAATAACTTTCTTAGCTTCAGGATCTTTATTAGCATTAAAGTTTTTTAAATCGAATTTTGATTTTGCAACTTTATATTTAGCTAAAAATGCTTCGTCAGT
>JAJTEO010000111.1 GCA_021300395.1 Fluviicola sp.
AATCTTAAATTCAGCCGAAGGTCACTTTAAAGGTGCTATCCTTCCTGATGTAGATACATTTCGAGAATCGCTTCCTATGATTGAAGAAACTTACTTGAAAGGGAATGAAGATAAGAACATTGTAATGTATTGTACAGGTGGTATACGTTGCGAGAAAGCTTCTGCTTGGTTCAAACATCGAGGATTTAATAATGTTCATCAACTAGAAGGTGGGATTATTAAATATGCAAATGATTGCAAAGATGAAGGGTTGGAAAACAAATTTATCGGAAAGAATTTTGTTTTTGATGAACGAAGAGGTGAACGTATTACAGAAGATATTGTTTCTGTTTGTCACCAATGTGGATCACCTGCTGACACACATACGAATTGTGTGAATGATGGATGTCATTTACTTTTCATTCAATGTGATGCATGTAAAGCAAAAATGCAAAATTGTTGTTCTGATGAATGTCAAGAAATGATTCAATTACCAATAGATGTTCAGAAAGAACTTCGAAAAGGAAAAAGTATCAGTAATAAAATTTTCAAGAAAGGGAGATCTGAAAAATTGCCTTTTCAATCCAACAAATAATAGTTAAACTTAAAATAAAATATTGTGAATTTATTTATCAATTGGAACATGAGTCCAGAATTAATTGAAGGTTGGAAAACTCCCAATTTGTATGGATTGTTATTTATTTCAGGACTAATTTTAGGTTTTTTTATAATAAAAAGAGTCTTTAAAAAAGAAGGTATTCCTGAGGCAGACCTTGATAAATTAGTGATGTATATGGTAATTGCTACCATTGTCGGAGCAAGATTGGGGCATGTTTTGTTCTATGGTCCTTATTTTGATGGTGAAAATGGTTATTTTTCAAATCCAATAAATATTATTAAAGTTTGGGAAGGTGGTTTAGCGAGTCACGGAGGTGCAATAGCAATATTAATTGCTTTATGGATGTATTCTAAGAAAGTTTCTAAAAAACCGTTAATGTGGATTTTAGATAGAATTGCAGCTCCAATTGCAATTGCTGCAGCATTTATTCGTTTAGGGAATTTAGTAAATGGAGAAATAGTAGGGGATGAAACAACTGTTCCTTGGGGATTTCGTTTTATGAGAAATGATTGTAATCCTCCATTTGATTGTTCGTGGGAACAGATTCCAGTTAGACATCCAGCACAATTGTATGAAGCAATTTGTTATTTAATCATTTTTGCAATTTTGATGTATTTCTTTTGGAAGAAACAGGCATACAATAAACCTGGATTTGTTTTTGGATTATTCTTAGCATTATTGTTTATTGCTAGATTTTTTGTTGAGTTTGTTAAATTAGGACAGACTGAAAGAGATAATACTTTATTTCTAAATACAGGTCAATTGTTAAGTATACCTTTTGTTCTTGCAGGTATTTACATTCTCTGGAATTCAATTAAAAAATCGAAAAACGCTTAATTTGATTAATGGCAGCTAAAAGAATCATATTAATTGGTTATATGGCAAGTGGTAAAACTACTTTAGGTAAAAAGCTTGCAAATAAGTTGAATCTTCCATTTATCGATGTAGATGCTAAAATAGAAGAGCTTGAAGGTTGTTCTATTTCTGAAATTTTTCTACTTAAGGGAGAGAAAGGATTTCGTTTATTAGAAACTGATTTTTTGAAAACATATTGTTTCCCAGAATCTTTTGTCTTGTCTACAGGAGGAGGGATGCCCTGTTTTAATGATAATATGAAAACATTAAATGCTTTAGGGACAACATTCTATTTAAAAAGACCTGTTAAAGAATTGGTCAATCGATTGGTGAGTGCTAAAGAAAAAAGACCGTTAGTAGAAGGTAAAACGATTGAGGAATTAGAGGCTTTTATTACTGATACACTTATAATTCGTTCTCCTTTTTATGAGTCTTCTAAGTTTGTATTAAATAGAGAAAATCAAACAGTTGAAGAGATCATAGATTGTTTAAATAGTTCTAATGAATAATCAATTAATGGAGGAGTATTTAAAGGAAACAGAATTTTTAGACTTTAATCATTCAAATTTTGATTCCTTTGTTCAAGACATTGATTCAAGTAAAAATCAAAAAGATTTAGCGATTGAATTGTATTTAAAAGTACGTGATCAATTTATATATGATCCTTACCATTTAGATTTGACTTTTGAAGGTTTAAAAGCGAGTAATGTAATTCCTAAAAAGAGGTCTTGGTGTGTAGAAAAAGCTTTGTTATTGGCTGCTGTCGCTCGTAAATTTGAAATTCCATCTAGATTAGGTTATGCCATTGTAACAAATCATATTGGAGTTGAAAAATTAGTAAAATTATTAAGACGAGATGAAATCGTTTTTCATGGTTATACAGAATTGTTTATCGATGAAAAATGGGTGAAATGTACTCCTGCTTTCGATGCAAGAATATGCAAAATTACTGGTGTAGAGCTTTTGAATTGGAATGGAGAAGAGGATTCAATGTTTCAAGAATTTGAGAAAGGAGCACGATTTATGGAGTATTTACATTATTATGGAGATTTTAATAATGTTCCAATCGACTTAATGAATTCGGAAATGAAACGTTATTATCCACATCTTTTTGATGAGGTATTTGATTCAAAAGATTTTTCTTTTAAACATTTGTAAATTATTTAGTTGAATGTTTTTCAATAAATAATTTTTCTAATTCTACACCTGCCTTAAGAATTTTTTTACTCCATTTGATTTTTAGATTCGTTTGTTCTTCATTTGAAAGTTTCCAATTGAGATTGCTTTTCTCTAGGCGTTCTCTTACTACATTTAATGAAATCGCAGCAGAAACTGAAATGTTAAAACTTTCTGTAAAACCATACATTGGAATTTTAACAAATTCATCAGCTAATTCTTTAATTTCATCTGAGATACCTCTTCTTTCTGTTCCAAAAACCAGAGCAAAGGGTTGTGTGATGTCGAACTCATTGATAGTGACATCATTTGTGTGTGGTGTTGTAGCGATGATTCTATAGCCTTTCGCTTTTAGTTTTGAAATACAATCAACAGTAGGTGAATCACCTTTGTCGTAATTATACATGTCAACCCATCTGCCAGCTCCTAATGCTATATCTCTTTGAACTTTATATTGATTATCTTTTTCTATTACATGGAGTTCCTGAATACCAAAACAATCACATGAGCGAAGAACTGCGCTCGCATTATGTTCTTGGTATATATTTTCCATAACAACTGTGAAGTGCTTTGTTCGTTCAGCTGCAATTCTATCAAACATTTCTTGTTTGCTTTCGGAAATGATTCCATAGAATTCTTGTAATACTTTTTCTTCTAATTCCACGATAGAAAATCTAAATTTTGATAATAAAAAAAGGGAACCAAATGATTCCCTTTACATCCCTTGTAAAGTAACTATTAGTTAACTTTAGCAGAAAGTTCAGCTCCAGCTTTGAAACGTACAACGTTTTTAGCTGCAATTTTAATTTCTTTTCCTGTTTGAGGGTTACGTCCTGTTCTTGCAGCTCTGTTAGAAACTGAGAAAGATCCAAATCCTACTAAAGAAATTTTGTCTCCAGCTTTCATTGCATTAGCAGTAGCGCTTACAAATCCGTCTAATGCTTTTTTTGCATCAACTTTAGATAATCCTGACTCTGCTGCGATAGCATCAATTAATTCTGCTTTGTTCATAGTTTGGTTTTTAATAGATGTTTGTAATAATTAATATCATAGCAAATATATAGGAATATCTATATCCTACAAGTGTTTTAGCGAAAAATATTTGAAAAATGTTGAAAAAAGTGGTGTTTTGTTAATAACGGTAGTTGTTTTTATGTATATATCGCTATAAGTTAGTGTTTATAGGGATTTTGAAAGTGTTGAATTGATGAGATAAAAAAAGCTCATCGCAAATTAATGGATGAGCTTTCGATAAATTATCGTGATAGAATTATTCTCCTACTACTTCAAATTTGAATGTTGGTTTAACACCTTTGTGAAGATTTGCTTCAGCTTCGTAAGATCCAACTTCTTTGATTGGTTCGTTTTTAATTTTCAACGCTTTACGATCGATATCAAAACCAAGAGCTTTTAACGCTTCAGATAATTGAACTGTATTAACAGACCCAAATATTTTACCGTTTTCACCAGCTTTAGTTCCAATAGTTAAAGTAACGTCAACTAATTTAGCTGCAACAGCTTCAGCTTCAGCTAAAACTTTAGTCTCTTTATGAGAACGTTGTTTCATTACTTCTGTATGTGCTTTTAACGCAGATGCTGTAGCTAAATCAGCATATCCTTGAGGGATTAAGAAGTTACGACCATATCCTGGTTTAACTGTAACTACTTCATCTTTATAACCAAGTTTATCTACGGTCTTTTTAAGAATTACTTGCATTTTAAATAATATTATTGTGTTAAAAAATCGACTTATTTCAACATATCTGCCACGTATGGAAGAACTGCGATGTGACGAGCACGTTTAATTGCTTGACCAACTTTCTTTTGGTATTTTGCTGAAGTACCAGTTAAACGACGAGGTAAAATTTTACCTTGTTCATTAACTAATTTCAATAAGAAGTTACCATCTTTATAGTCGATAAATTTAATTCCGCTTTTTTTGAAACGGCAATATTTTTCTTTTCTGATCTCAATGTTAATTGGAGTCAAATAGCGAACATCGTTTTGTGACATGATTCTCTTTTTTAATGTTAATGATTAAGCTTCAGCTGAAACTGATTTTTTTTCGCCCATTTTAGCTCTTCTTTTTTCAGAATACGCTAAATGATCTTTTTCCATTTTAACTGTTAAGAAACGCATAACACGCTCGTCACGTTTAAATGCTAATTCTAAAGTACCAATTGCTGTACCTTCAGCTTCAAATTCTACTAAAAAGTAAAATCCAGTTGATTTTTTTTGGATTGGATACGCTAATTTACGTAATCCCCAATTTTTAAGGTTGCAAAGATAGAGAAAAAATCAATAGAATACTTAAATCGAATAAGAAAATTGAAAATTATTCACAATAATGGCACTTTCCTGTAGATTAATCTTATCTGATTTTTTACAGTTGGGATAAATTTCGTTTTATTTCAAACAAAAGTATGTTTTTTCTTTAAAATTATAGAGGTAGATTTTATAAATTGTTTAAATTCGCCACATATTAATTATAGGATCTTAAACAACACATTTTATGGTATTCGATTTAGATATGATAAAAAAGGTTTATGCTAATTTTCCTAGCAGAATTGAAGCTGCAAGAAAAGTAGTAGGTAAACCATTAACGCTTTCTGAGAAAATTCTTTATGCTCATTTATGGGAAGGAAATGCAACTGAAGCTTTCGGAAGAGGAGTTTCTTATGTGGATTTCGCTCCAGATAGAGTAGCAATGCAAGATGCAACTGCACAAATGGCTTTATTGCAATTTATGCAAGCTGGTAAGAAAAAAGTAGCTGTTCCTTCAACAGTTCATGCGGATCACTTGATTCAAGCAAGAGTAGGGGCAACAAAAGATTTGCAAGATTCTATTAATCAAAATAATGAAGTTTTTAACTTCTTATCTTCGATTTCTAATAAGTATGGTATTGGTTTCTGGAAACCAGGAGCAGGTATTATTCACCAAGTAGTTTTAGAAAATTATGCTTTTCCAGGCGGATTGATGATCGGAACTGATTCTCACACTGTAAATGCAGGTGGATTAGGAATGGTTGCTATCGGTGTAGGTGGTGCTGATGCTGTAGATGTTATGGCAGGTATGGCTTGGGAGTTGAAATTCCCTAAACTTATCGGTATTAAATTAACAGGTAAATTAAACGGTTGGACTTCTGCTAAAGATGTTATCTTGAAAGTTGCTGATATATTAACAGTAAAAGGTGGAACAGGTGCAATTGTAGAATATTTTGGTGAAGGAGCGATTTCTTTATCTTGTACTGGAAAAGGTACAATCTGTAACATGGGAGCTGAAATTGGAGCTACAACTTCAACTTTTGGTTACGATGATTCAATGAGAAGATATTTAGCTGCAACAGGAAGACAAGAAGTTGTTGATGCTGCTGATACAATAGCTGAACACTTAACAGGTGATAAAGAGGTTTACGAAAATCCAGAGAAATATTTTGATCAAGTGATTGAAATTAATCTTTCTGAATTAGAGCCACAAATCAATGGTCCATTTACTCCAGATAGAGGAACTCCAGTTTCTAAAATGAGAGCTGAAGCAACTGCTAATGAATGGCCAATGAAAATAGAATGGGGATTAATCGGATCTTGTACAAACTCTTCATACGAAGATATGTCAAGAGCAGCTTCTATTGCTAAACAAGCTGTAGAAAAAGGATTATTGCCTAAAGCTGAATTTGGTATCAATCCAGGTTCGGAGCAAGTGAGATATACAATTGAAAGAGATGGTATCATAGATACTTTCGAGAAAATTGGAACAAAAGTATTTACAAATGCTTGTGGACCTTGTATTGGTCAGTGGGATAGAGCAGGAGCAGAGAAACAAGAGAAAAACTCAATTATTCACTCATTCAACCGTAACTTCTCTAAAAGAGCAGATGGTAACCCAAATACACATGCATTCGTTGCATCTCCAGAAATCGTTGCTGCGATAGCAATTGCTGGTGATTTAGGATTCAATCCATTAACAGATACATTAACAAATGATAAAGGTGAACAAGTAAAATTGGATCCACCAACTGGATGGGAATTACCTCCAAAAGGATTTGATGTTGAAGATCCATTGTATCAAGCGCCTGCAGAAGATGGTTCTTCTGTTGAAATCGCTGTTGCTGCAGATTCTTCACGATTACAGTTATTAGAGTCGTTTGATATTTGGAATGGTGAGAATATTACAGACGCTAAATTATTAATCAAAGTTGACGGAAAATGTACAACTGATCATATTTCTATGGCTGGTCCATGGTTGAAATATAGAGGTCACTTGGATAATATTTCTAACAACATGTTGATTGGGGCTGTTAATGCTTTCAATGGTAAAGCAAATGAAGTGAAAAATCAATTGACAGGCGTTTATGGTGAAGTACCAGCTGTACAAAGAGCTTATAAAGCTGCAGGTGTTCCTTCAGTTGTAATAGGTGATCATAACTATGGTGAAGGTTCTTCAAGAGAACATGCAGCTATGGAGCCAAGACATTTAGGTGTTAAAGCTGTAATCGTAAAATCATTTGCTCGTATTCACGAAACAAACTTGAAAAAACAAGGGATGTTAGGTTTGACGTTTGCAAACGAATCAGATTATACTAAAATTCTTGAAAACGATGTGTTTAACTTTATCGACTTAAAAGAATTTACTCCAGGTAAACCATTGACTTTAGAGATAGTTCATGAAAATGGGACAAAAGAAAATATTCTTTTAAATCATACTTATAACGCTCAACAAATTGAATGGTACAAAGCTGGTTCAGCTTTAAATCTTATTAAATTACAAGAGGCATAAGTAATTTAGTCTAATTTTAAATAAGTCCTTACTTTTCAAAAGTAAGGACTTTTTAGTTTTTATTAATTACATTTGCACTTTAATTAATTAACATAAGATTAAAAAAATTTATTTAACAATTCTAACTGTAGCTTTAAGTTTAGCTTCATTTAAATCAAATGCACAATGTATCAGCGAAGGTAAAATCTTGATTGATGGATATTACGGATTCCCTAATTTATACAGTGCTGTATTCAAATCAGCTTATGCAAATTCAGGTTCTGAAGTAAATTTAAAATTTGGAAGTTTAGGTCCGATTGGATTAAGAGCTGAATATTTATTAACTGATAAAGTTGGTTTAGGTCTAGATTTAGGAATGAATTCTTCTTCTATCTCTTATGATGATATTACTTCAGTTTATAACTCAACAACTTTTACTTACGATGATGTAATTTATAATTATAAATTTTCTACTAGAAAAATTGGTGCTATCGTAACATTCAATTATCACTTTGTTGAAAATGATAACATTGATGCTTACTTTGTTTTTGGAATGGGGTATGGTTCAAGATCATTCACGTTTGAGTCAACTGAACCAGGTTATTCAACTCCTACAGTTAAGTCTTTAATTCCAGTTGCTTCTAAAATTGGAGTTGGTATGAGATATTTCTTTACAGAAAATATTGGTGCTAATTTAGCATTAGGATTTGGACAAGGTGGTTTATTAAATGCTGGTATTACTGCTAAGTTTTAATAAAATATTTATTTAAATTTAAAAGAGGCAAATCATTTAGATTTGCCTCTTTTTTTATAACTCAATTCCAACAGGACAATGATCTGAACCATGAATCTCATTTAGTATAAATGCATCTTTTAATTTTGAAGATATGTTTTCAGAAATTAAAAAATAATCGATACGCCAGCCAACATTCTTTTCTCTAGCTCCACCTCTATAACTCCACCAAGAATATTTTATTTCATCTCCATTTTTCACTCTGAATGAGTCTAAAATTCCATTGGATGTGAATGCATCCATACCATCAATTTCTTCTTGCATGTAACCAGCTGCTTTGTTGTAGTTTTGCTTAGGTCGTGCAAGATCAATTGCTTTATGTGCAACATTAAAGTCTCCACAAACAATAACTGGTTTCGTTTTTTCTAATCCTTTTAAATAGGTCAAAAATTGTTGATCCCAAGTTTGTCTGTACTCTAATCTTAATAATTCACTTCCAGAATTAGGTACATAAACCGTAATTAAGAAGAAATCTGCATATTCAGCACAAATAATTCGACCTTCTTTATCGTGTTCTTCAACTCCCATATCATAAGTTACATTCAAAGGATTTTCTTTTGTAATTATTGCAGTGCCTGAATAGCCTTTTCGTTCTGCCTCATTCGCAAAAACATAATATTCATTTAATTCAGCTACTGCTTCTTTAACTTGTTCCACAGAAGCTTTAGTTTCTTGTAGACAAATAATGTCAGCATTGATATTTTTCATATCAGAAATAAAGTCTTTTTTAGTTATTGCCCTTATTCCATTCACATTAAAAGAGATGATTTTCATTTTACTATAATTTTGATTAATTATTTTTTATAAAGTTTTTCATATTGAGTAATATACTCTTGGACAGTAATTTTACGTATCAGTTCGCCAATCAATTCAAAAGGTATTTGGTCCATTTTTTTAAATCTGATACAGCTTTTTCCCATATCTAATTTTGATTTACAATGTTTAGGATATTCCTCACAAAACCATTTTAAAAGATTCTCATCTCCATAAATACCCATATGATAAATTGCGATAAAGTTTTTTTGAGAGGCAATATTTACAAAAGGAAGTGGTAATTCTGGTGAACAATGATATCCAGCTGGATAGAGTGAATGGGGAATAACATATCCAATCATGCCATAACTCATCTCTTCTGAAAAACCTTCTGGAATATTTTCAAGAATCACATTTCTTAAACTATTAATTGCTATTTGTCGATCTTCAGGAAGATTTGAAATGTATTCTGTAATTGATTTTACATTTTGAGTCATAATCCTAAAGTTCAAGTTTCATTATATAATCTTCCATCAAAAATCCATTTCCAATATCAAAATCTTCTTCTCGATCAATAATGAAATTCATTTTTTTATAGAAATCAACAGCTTTATTCTTTTTATTTACGTTTAAGATAAATGTTGATTGGTTATGTTGGTCTCTAAAATATGGAATAGCGAATTCAAGTAATTTCTTCCCTATACCTTTACCTTGGGCAGAAGGAAGGACATAAATTTTTTGTAATTTAGAAACACTATTTCCCATGTGATTTGGTTCAATAGCTATAAATCCTAAATCATTACTTTCTTCAGATAATATAAAGAAGAAATGTCCATTTTCAGCTTGATTAGAGAGTGTATCAAGATTATACATCCATTCAAGCATGTAAATTATCTGTTCTTCTGAAATGATTCCTTTATACGAAGTTGGCCATGTAGCATGAGCAATTTTTTGAATTCGAAATACTTCATTCGAACTTATTTTTTCAATTTTCATTTCTACTTTTCTTAAATCTTCAATAAAAATAATTCATATTCGATAATATCTACGATAAAATAACTAATTCATTAAAATATGTCTGTAGAATTTTGTTAAAATTCAAATAATATCGAATATTCTGACTTTCTTTGTATGTATGCATTATGCTATAATTGATATTGAAACAACTGGTGGTAATCCCAAAAGCTCTAAAATTACTGAGATAGCCATTTATAAATCGAATGGTATTGAAATCATCGATCAGTTTGTTTCGTTAGTTAATCCAGAAATGAATATTCCCGATTTTATCGTGAACTTAACTGGAATTAGCAATTCAATGGTTCAATCTGCACCAAAATTCTACGAAATAGCAAAAGAGATTATCGAATTTACTGAAGGTTGTATTTTTGTAGCACACAATGTTGCATTTGATTACACCGTTATTAGATATGAGTTTAAAAACTTAGGCTATGATTATAGAAGACAACATTTATGTACGGTTAGAGCATCTCGTTTTATTTTACCAGATTTAGCGTCTTATAGTTTAGGCAAATTAACTCGTATTTTAGGTATTGAATTGATAGGGCGACATCGTGCTGGGGGAGATGCGTTTGCAACTGCAAAACTTTTTGCTTTGTTATTTGATAAAGATCCTAAAAATTTAGCCACATTCATTCAAGAAGATGTTAATCCT
>JAJTEO010000112.1 GCA_021300395.1 Fluviicola sp.
GATTTCATGGAAATTGAAAAACAAAGAGGAATCTCAGTTGCTACATCTGTAATGGCTTTTGAATACGCTGGAATACAAGTAAACATCTTGGATACTCCAGGTCACAAGGATTTCGCAGAAGATACTTTTAGAACGTTAACAGCGGTTGATAGTGTGATTTTGGTGATCGATAGTGCAAATGGTGTTGAGGACCAAACTAAAAAATTGATGGAAGTTTGTCGAATGAGAAAAACTCCTGTGATTATCTTCATCAACAAAATGGATAGAGAAGGTAAATATACGTTTGACCTTTTAGATGAATTAGAAAACACATTAGACATTAAAGTTCGTCCTTTAACTTGGCCTATCGGAATGGGTGATCGTTTTAAAGGTGTATACAATATTTACCAAAAAGGATTAAACCTTTTCCAAGCAAATAAAACGAAAATCTCAACAGATGTTGTTGAAATATCAGATATTAATTCTCCTGAATTAGATCAAATTGTTGGTGAACATCCAGCAAATGAATTAAGAGAAGAATTAGAAATTGTTGAAGGTGTTTATGATGCTTTTAACAGAGAAGCTTATTTAGCTGGAGATGTTGCTCCTGTTTTCTTTGGTTCTGCAGTTAACAATTTTGGTGTAAAAGAACTTTTAGATACTTTCTGTGAAATTTCACCTTCACCTAGAGGAAGAGAAACTGATTTACGTTTCATTAATCCTTCTGATGATAAATTCTCTGGATTTGTATTTAAAATTCACGCGAACTTAGACCCAAAACACAGAGATCGTATTGCTTTCTTGAGAATTGTTTCTGGTAAATTTGAGCGTAATACGTTTTACAACCACGTTCGTTTAGACAAAAAAATAAAATTCCCAAATCCAACGTCATTTATGGCGCAAGATAAAAGTGTTATCGATGAAGCTTTTCCTGGTGATGTTATTGGTTTATATGATACAGGAACATTTAAAATTGGTGATACTTTAAACGAAGGTGAAAACTTCATGTTTAAAGGAATCCCAAGTTTCTCTCCTGAGATTTTCCAAGAATTAGAGAATTTAGATCCTCTAAAATCGAAACAATTAGAAAAAGGAATTCGCCAATTAATGGATGAAGGTGTTGCTCAATTATTTGTTCAACAACCTGGAAACCGTAAAATCGTTGGAACAGTTGGTCAATTACAATTTGAAGTAATATCTTACCGTTTAGAGCATGAATACGGAGCGAATTGCCGTTTCATACCTAAAAATTATCACAAGGCCTGTTGGATTACTTCTGACAACTTAGAGCAATTAGAGCAATTCAAACGTTCTAAATCGAACTCTTTAGCAAAAGATAAAGATGATAATCTAGTTTTCTTAGCTGAAACATCTTTCTTACTTTCAATGGCTGAACAAGATTTCCCTGAAATCACTTTCCATAAAACATCTGAATTTAAATTAGAACGCGTATAACCTCTAAATGAAGCATAATTCAATAAATACTAAACAATCCAGAAATGAAATTTTCTCTAATTTTTCGAGAGTTTTCAAAATTGGAATTCCTTTTGGATTTGTTGGATTAATTATTGGAATATTTCTTTTTCACAACTTCACTGAAAAAGATTTAAAATATGTTTCAAACGGTGAATTTGAATCACACGCTACAAATGGAGAAACGGTTTCAGATGTTTTAACATCGATTAATTTCATGGATAATCGAACGAAAGCTAAGGCATTAAACATTCCTTTAACGACAGCTTCAAACCTTATCAAGATTATTGCTAATTCAAAGATTATCATGAAATCACCTGAAAACCCAGTTTATAAATCATATATTCAATTCGAATTAACATTTACAAATAAATTTGAAATTAACCGAATCATTAATGGTTTGAACTATTATCTAAACCACAATAAATATCTCCTCAAAGAATTAATATTATACAAAAAGAAACGAGAAATTAAAAGAGAACTTTTAAAAAATATCGATCAAGAAATTAATAATATTTATCGCCTTAATCAAGAAAACAAAGGGATACGTGGATTCAGCTATAAATCAAACGCTGACCTTTACAAATTAAAACTAGATTTAAACTTTGACTTATTGAATCCAAACACAATTATTAGAATTGTAAACGTAAGTGAACCCAAATTAAAATCTATTATTTCATCAAAATATATTCTTATTTTATTAAGTACTTTTATAGGGTTTCTGATTGGAATAACATTCTTTCAAATAAAGAACTCAATAAAATTAAACCTTTTTAACAATGGAAAATTCTAAATACATTAAAAGACTTAGATTATTTGCAATATTTGAAGGAATTTCTTACATATCTTTTGCTATCACGATGCCCTTAAAAAGTATATACGGAATTGAATTACCTAACAAAATTGTAGGATATGCACATGGAGCACTTTTTATTGGTTATGTCATACTAGTATTAGCAGTATATGGAGAGAAGAGAATGAATTTTATTACAACCTTTTGGGCTGGATTAGCTTCGATTATTCCTTTCGGCACTTTTATCGCAGATAAAAAAATATTTAAAAAAATACAATAAGATTTCAAAAATGGACATTAGAAAACACGTAGAAGTTTGTTTCACTCCTGGTGAATACAGTTATTATAAAGATGAATTCGAAATCGTAGTCGTAATTGATGTATTGAGAGCTACTTCTGCAATTTGTGCAGCATTCGATAATGGAATTAAATCAATTATTCCTGTTCCAACGGTTGAAGAAGCAAGAGCTTACAAAGAAAAAGGATATTTAGCAGGTGCTGAACGTAAAGGTCAAATCGTTGAAGGGTTTGATTTTGGAAATTCGCCTTTTAGCTATATGAACAAAGATTTTATTGGTAAAGAAGTTGTACTTTCTACTACGAATGGAACAAAATCGTTAGACGTAGCGAAAGATGCTGAAATCGTTGTGGTTGGTTCTTTCTTAAACCTAGATTCTTTAAGTAATTGGTTATCATTACAAGATAAAAACGTATTGTGTTTATGTTCTGGATGGCAAGATAAATTCAATTTAGAAGATACGATTTGTGCTGGAGCAATTTGTGATTTCTTAATCAATACTGGAAATTTTATTTCAGATGAAGACTCTTCTATTGCAGCAAAATACCTTTATCAATCGGCAAAAAACAATTTCTTAGGTTACTTAAAATCAAGCTCTCACAGAAGAAGATTGAAAAATTTAAACTTAAATGAAGACATCAAATATTGTTTAACTCCAAATCAAACGGATGTCATTCCTATTTTGAAAGATGGTAAATTGGTTAAATTATAAAATCATTTTACTTCTAGTCTTCCCTATCCTATTCGCCTTTGGTAAAATTAGAAGTGAACAATCATTAAAGTGGGGATTCAATGGCCATCAGAAGATTAATCGAATGGCTATTTTCACTTTACCTCCTGAAATCTTTGGTTTCTACAAAGATCATATCGAGTACATTACCGAACACGCGGTAGATCCGGATAAAAGAAGATATGCTGTTGAAGGCGAAGCACAATGTCATTACATTGATATTGATCATTATGCTAAAAATGGAATCGATCCTTTTGAATTTGTTCCTCGTTCTTGGAATGCAGCAAAAGATAAATTCACAGAAGATACTTTACAAGCATACGGAATTGTTCCTTGGCACATTCAACTGATGAAATTGAAATTGCAAAAAGCCTTTGAAGTCAATAACGTTGATTTAATTCTAAAATATTCCGCAGATATCGGTCATTACATTGCAGATGCGCACGTTCCGTTACATACGACTGAAAATTACAACGGTCAATTGACCAATCAAAAAGGAATTCACGGCTTATGGGAAAGTCGTTTGGTTGATTTGAATGCTGATAAATACGATTATTTTGTTGGAAAAAGTCACTACATCGAACGTTTATTGGATTATACCTGGGAAACAGTAAAAGTTTCGAACCAAGCGCTGGATTCAGTCTTACGTTTCGAAAAACAACTTTCAGAAACATTTCCATCTGATAAAAAATATGCTTACGAATCTAAAGGGAATTTAACGGTTCAGGTTTATTCTTATGAATTTTCGCAAGCTTACCATCATTTACTGAATGGAATGGTTGAACGACGAATGAAACAAGCAATTATTTCAGTAGGTTCTATTTGGTTTACAGCTTGGGTTGATGCTGGGCAACCAGATTTAACAAAATTGCAAAACACTCCTCCATCAACTGAATTGTTAGAAGAAATTAAGCAATTGAATGCTAGCTTTATAGAACATTCTCATAAGGGAAGAACTTGTTCGGAGGAATAAAGAATTAGCTACTATTTTCATTCTTGCAACGAATAGAGCGATTAATCGTTGCAAAATTTAAGACGAATAACTTTAAAATGCGGCGAATAATTCGTATATTCGTTGCATAATTTAAGACGAATGAGTTTTTACATCTATCAAAATAACGAATGGCCAAATTTTAAATGGCGAAATGAAGAGATTATGAGCTTACTAAGTGAAGTTCGAAATCTTCAAGGTCGTTTAATTGGGCGAATGGAAACCTTTGGTTTTGAATTAAAAGACGAAGCTATTTTAGAAACGCTGACCTTAGATGTACTAAAATCTTCTGAAATTGAAGGAGAAAATTTAAATCCTACTTCAGTTCGATCTTCGATTGCACAAAAATTAGGAATTGAATATGCAGGAATTATTTCATCTGACCGAAATGTTGAAGGCATGGTTGAAATGATGATTGATGCAACCAAAAACTGTTTTAATAAATTGACAGCAGATCGATTATTTGATTGGCATTCAGCATTATTTCCAACAGGAAGAAGCGGACTATTTAAAATCACAGTTGGTGATTGGAGAAAAGATATCAATGGAAAAATGCAAGTTGTTTCAGGAACTTTAGGAAAAGAAAACATCCACTTTCAAGCGCCAGATGCAGAAGTAATTGAATTTGAAATGAACCGTTTCATCAAATGGTTCAACGAAGTTTCTGATACAGATTTGGTATTAAAAGCTGCAATTGCGCATTTGTGGTTTGTAACAATTCACCCTTTTCAAGACGGAAATGGTCGTATTACTCGAGCTATAACAGATATGTTATTGGCGCAATCAGATAAAAGCTCACAACGTTTTTACAGTATGTCCGCACAAATTCGAATTGAACGTAAGGAATATTATGAAATTCTTGAAAAAGTACAAAAAGGAGATTTAGATATTACAGAATGGATCAAATGGTTTTTAAACTGCTTGATAAACACGTTAATTTCCACAAATCAAATCCTTAAAAAGATTATTGATAAAGCCGCTTTTTGGAATGAACATTCAAAAATAATTTTTAACGAGCGTCAAAATAAAATATTGAATAAACTACTTGATGGTTTTGATGGCAAATTAACCTCTTCCAAATGGGCGAAAATTGTAAAATGCTCAAAAGACACCGCTATCAGAGACATCAATGATCTAGTAAATAAAAATGTATTACACAAAGAAATGGCAGGAGGAAGAAGTACAAGTTATAGTTTATAAATAACAATCATTTTAAAAACTAATTCATTATATTTACATAAGCTTTAAACAACAATGAGAAAATCGATAATTGTATTCTTTGTATCTATTTTTCAACTGTTCAATTTGTTTGCTCAAAACACTGAACAAGAAAGAGAATTAGTGCGAATTTTAGAAAGTCAAAAACCAATTCCAGCAGATTTATTTATAAATCCAAATATGATTCATCCAATGACGTTGGTTTCTACAATCAATTGGAGACAAGTTTGGAATGACAAAGATGATTCACTGAAATTCATTTCTCAACTCTATGATGTTCGCTTAAAGTTTGATTCC
>JAJTEO010000113.1 GCA_021300395.1 Fluviicola sp.
CAAATTTAGTATTCGTTTCTATCTGTTGATTTTCTAGATTCAATATCCGTTGAGCTAATCCATTTTGCTGATTTAATTGATGCCTCATCGTAACAAAAGCATTCATAATACTGATACTTACTTCAACAGCAATAGCACTTTTTAATACAGCAGACAACATTGCCACACCTTGTTCTGTAAATGCAAAGGGAAAAGTTGAAGAATGTTTCAGATTTCTGAACCGGTCGCATTTTGCGACCAGTTCATCTTTTTCGAAGCTGGTCAGTTGAAAACAAAACATTTCTGGAAATCTTTCTTTGTTTCGTTTTACTTGTTCATTAATTCTTTTCGTCTGAACATTATACAATTCAGCTAAATATCGATCAATTATAACTTGTTGATTTCTAACCACAAAAATCTTAGAGGCTAAATTATTTTCATCATTTAGGTTGGTTAAATAGTTGTTTTCCATTGAGTAAAATTTTAATTACTCTATTGAATTTAAGAAAAAAGTTTAATAATTCAATTCAAAAAACTATAAAATCCCAACCAAATCTTCTCGATTTAGCGATTTTAAGATACTGGTATCCGTTTTAACTAAATCTGTTGCTAATTCTTTTTTGGAGTCTTGTAATGTTCTTATTTTATCTTCTATCGTATCAGGGCAAATTAATCGAACGGCGAACACATTTTTCTTTTGACCGATTCTATAACATCTATCGATCGCTTGATTTTCAACAGCTGGATTCCACCATGGGTCAACTAAATAGACATAATCTGCTTCTGTTAAATTCAATCCAGTTCCACCAGCTTTCAAACTAATTAAGAAAACGCGAACTTCATCGTTGGTTTGAAAATTATTGACTTTCGTTTCTCTATCTTTGGTTTGACCCGTTAAATATTCGTATTTAATTTCTCGTTTATCTAATTCTTTCTTAATCAAATCGAGCATCGTGACAAATTGAGAAAATACTATCATTTTATGATCACCTTGTTTTGAAGAAATTTCTCCCATCAATACTTCTATTTTAGAAGACTGATCTCCATAGTATTCTTCATCGTTAATCAATGCTGGAGAATTACAAATTTGTCTCAACTTAGTTAAACCGGCCAACACATGCATGCTATCCATGTATTTTTTCTGATTCGATGTTGCTATCAAAAACTCTCTAAACTCTTGTTTATAGGTGTCGTAAACTTTGCGTTGCTCCTCTCCCATTTCACAATAAAGTACCATTTCTGTTTTATCTGGTAATTCTTTTGCAACTTGACTTTTCGTTCGTCTTAATAAAAACGGATTTATTTTCTTTTGCAATTCTTTCGCTCGACCAAAATCTTTGAATTTATCAATCGGCATTGCATACAAATCCTTAAATGCTGTTTTATTACCCAATAAACCTGGACAAGCAAACGAAAACTGTCCGTATAAATCAAACGTATTGTTTTCAATTGGCGTTCCCGTTAATACCAATTTATTCCTAGATTTTAATAATCGAACCGATTTATAACGTTGTGATTCAGGATTTTTAATTGCTTGAGATTCATCCAAAATCACATAATTAAATTCAAATTCTTTGAGAAAACGAATATCAGAAAGCAATGTTCCATAAGAAGTTAAGATAATCTCATATTGATGAAAATCTTCGGTATTCTTCACTCTATCCGCTCCGTAAATTGTAAATAATTTAATCGAAGGAGCAAATTTTTCAATTTCTTTTTGCCAGTTAAAAATTAAGGATGTTGGAACAACTATAAGGTTCGTATTGTTTTTAACTTTCTTTTCTCTTTGAGATAAAATAAAAGCTAAGATTTGAATTGTTTTTCCCAACCCCATATCATCTGCCAAACAACCACCAAAACCAAAATCATCTAAGAAATTTAACCAATTCAAGCCTTCTTTTTGATAATCACGCAAAGTCGCATTCAATGCTTTTGGCACTTTCACCTTTTGAATTGAATTAAAAGAAGCCAATTTAGCCTGATAAAAAGCAATTTGATCTCTTGCTTCGGTAGTCAAAACCTCATCTTCGTATAATTCTGAAATTTCAGAAAAGTTGATTTTATTTGTTCGGATAACTTCTTTTTGAACTTCTCCTACTCTAAAATATTTTGAAAATTTTTCTATCCATTCTTCAGGTAGTAATCCTAATGTCCCATCTCCTAACTCAACAAATTTTGTTTTGTTTTTAACTGCTTTTTGCAATTGTTTCAATGTGACATCTTGTTCGCCATATTTAACTTTTATAGCCGTATCAAACCAATCCAAACCTGAACTAACAGAAACAGTTACACTCGCTTTATGTCCGTTATAACGATTATTTTTTAACTCACTAAATCCAAGAATTGTAATCTCAGCATCTCTCCATTGATCGAAAATCTCCAAAAACCAAGCGCCTTCTAAAAAATGGACTGAATGAATGTAAAAACTATCTAAATTTAATTGCTCTTCGAAACTTTCATGTTGACGAATTAACATCGCTAAAAAACGATATTCTAAATCGATATCACGTTCTACCAAAAACTCATTTCCATTTTTATCTCTTGAATAAATTTGTTTTTTTGATAAAATTGGAATCTCTATGTCTCCATATTTTACAACTGGAGTAATTGCTATATACCCATCTGAATCGGATAAATAAATGAGCTTACTGACTTTTTTATCGAACCCTTTTTCGATGATTTGCTTTTTTGAAGCGGGTTTTAGATAGGTATAATTTATTTTAATTCGTTGTTCTAAATTCGCTAAATACTTCTCTTGAAATTCTTTGTATTTCGACTTATGAATGATGATTTTTTGATTATTACTCTTGAAAAAATTAATCACACGAATTACATCAGGATTATCTATTAAATACATAGTCTCGCCCAATAGAACAAAGTAATTGAAAACCAATTTTAACTTTTTTAATTCAATAAAAATTCCGTCAATTTCTATTTGACCTGAAATTTCATAAAACTTTTCCTTCATGTTCACATCCAGAATCAAATCCGATTCTAATCTTTTCAATTGAACTAGAACAATTGAACTTGAAGTTAAATTATCCGAAATACTTTCATTGTGGTAATAAACTTCAAAATTACTTGGATTCTTTACGATAGCTTTCAAAGCATCAATATCAGAAACTCCAGAAAGACGCATTCCTTCACTTTGGAATTTGGCCAACGCAGTAAAGAACTTAATTTCTTCTTGTTTTTCTGCCTTCCAAATTAAATCTACTGGATTCTTTTTTGTTATTGGATTTTTGGGTCTTCCATCTTTAGTTGCATTGGAAGTTACAAAGTCTACATAGATGTGATCATAATAACGATGTTGCCCAATAATTACAAATTGCTTCGAAAAACCTTGCTGATAGGCTTCAATTGGTGTTAGAACTTCTTTTGGCTGAGGAAGCAATTGTTTTTCAAGTAGACTTGTCGTTTTTTGATTAATTGGGAGTAATTCCTTTATTTTTGAAAGAACATTTGCTCGTTTATACATTGAATCGTATTCCAATTCAAAAAAATCATCTAAGTTATTCTCCTCTTCTAAACCAAATTCTTTTGCTTTTTCATGAAAATACTCCTTTCGGAAAACCTCATCAAAAAATACACTAATCTCTTCTCTATCTTTGATATTATACAATGCTTGCGCTTGATGTTCACACATTTTACGCTTAATTGAAGGACAACTACAATTTAAAATTAATTGATCATTTTCGAACTTGACATCTACAACATTGTTTCTCGGAAAACTATATGCATCCAGAAATGAAACATGATTGATGGAGATTTCATTCGGATAAAAATCTAAAAAACCTCGTTTTCGTTCACTTGGTAATTCCATGGAATGAACCATGATGTAAGTATTCGTAAGTTTTGGAAATTTAAACTTGTCAATTCGATACTCCGTTGGATGAACTCCATTTTCTCGATCTTCCCCATCCACTAATTCATCATCTGCTTTATGCAGCACGTGAACGATATGTTTACAGATTGGACCTTGATTAAATGAACAATTACAAGAAGCTTTTAAAACTTTTTTGGGAGAAAATTCAATTTTGACATCATAGATATCTGAACCTTTAACCAATGCCGTAATTTCTGCTTCAGACATTGAAAAATCCTTGATTTCAGAATCTCTCCATTCACTTCTAGTTTTTTCTGAAGTATAATTGAGTACAAATGTTTCAAAGATTTTAGTTGTGAATGTCATTAATCAAAATTCATTTTAGAAATTATAAAATTAAGCAATATATCTTACTTAATTTTTGATCAAATGATATTCTTAAAATTACTTACTGAATAATCACTTTCGTTGATTTCTTTCTATTATTTCTATGAATAATTAAATAATAAACTCCTTTAGGAATTGAACCAAATGTATTCATTTCATGATGATGATTTGAAATTTTATCCGGCAACAATTCTTCTGAATGAAATATTTTCCCAGCTAAGTCAACCAATTGAATTGTTAAAGGTTCCTCATTCTTTAAATCATTTTCAGAAAAATGAATATTAAAGTTCCCATTTTCAGATGGATTTGGAAAAACATTCAATGCAATTTCAATCATTTCATTTTCAACCGACTTTATTGTCGAATAAGCAAATCTTCCATTAAAATCAACTTGTTTTAAACGATAATAAGCTATTCCTTCAATCACATTTTCATCTGTAAACAAATAATTAGAAGTTCAACAGAAAAATAATCATTGTTAGTTTCTGAAAAAGTCGTCCAAAACACATCCACTTGATTGTAATTCAATTCAGCATTAAAGCTCGATAATTCAATTGGTAAAACAATTACTGAGGAAAAATGATACCCTAAAGTATAATATCCATCGTTTTGTAAATTTACATTCGAAAATGAAACCATATCTCCTGAAACACTATTTGCAGTTGCAATTTCGGTCCAAGAAGTTCCTGTTGAATTTGAAGATCTATATAAAAGGACATAATCAGCTGCTGAACCCATTGAATTAACAGCCATACCACTATTAGAAACATCAAATTCAACGGTGCCATTCAATACTGTAGAAGTATTTGTTACGTCGAAATACCAAACTCTTTGCCATCTCGTATTTGAGGTTCCCGTCATACCTGCAACGTCCGTGGACATTTCACTATTGTTAGTGGTATTATGACCAATTAACAAATAATCACCTACATCCAATCCTGATGATGAAGTAATCCCTAAGCCTTTTGCTACAGAAGAAGAGAAGCTTGTGTTAGAACCAATAACTGAACCAGGCATTATTGTATCACTTCCTATACCAGACACATCTTTATCAAAATTAATTAAACTATTGTCACCAGCGTATTTATCTTCTGAAGAAAGCGCAATATTGTATTTTGCAGATAAGTAATTGTTAACGATAATTCTAGAAGCCTTATTTAATGCTGTTCTATATCCTATAACTTCGGCAATATAACCACCAAATGGTCTTGAGTCATTTAAATCCGTTGAACCAATAATTAATGGTGAATTATTATCCGGAACTGACGTATTCGTTTCTGACGCTCTTACATCCAAATTATTTCCATTATACAATTTGGATCTAGAAGCAGAACTTAAAGTTCCATCATATACAACATCAATTAAATAATTATTATTAGCAGAATAAGTAGTCGTTCCGTTAAATCGATTATCGTTTGTTTGAATATCAACATAAAATTTATTCGAAGTGTAGTAAAACAACATGAAGGATTGTTCTATTCCAACATTTGTTCGCTTAGACACAATAGATCTAGCACCACCATCTAATGTCAGAGGTCTTGAAATGGTAAAAAAAGTATAACCGGTAGTATTATCTAATGAGGAAGCATCTGCTCCAACTAATTTATCGTTGGTTCCATTATTATTATCAAAAAGAATAGCTGGATTTCCATTTATAACATTGGTTGTATAAATTGGTTGTTTGTTATTCGTTGCTTGAGAAACAGTATTTGAATTACCTGATTGATCTGTCCAATTTGAAACTGCTGTACCATTTGAAGTAGTATTTGTACCAGCATCTGCTTTTAACCACAACATATTATTCGCACTCGTACCTACTCCACCTGGTCCTGTTTGACCATAGGAGTAATAGTATACCGAAGTATATAGTAGTAGTAAGATAATAAACTTCATAATTACACAGAGAATATAAATTCACTAAAAAGTAATAACTTTTGTTTTTACCAGTAAATAATAATAGCAAAGTAAAAATATGAATATTTTAACGAAAGATATCCTGAAGAAAATGACACTTTGTCCCACCAACACATAAACAACTGATAATCAAAGAAACGAAGTGGCGTATTACTAATTTTTGTGGGGAAAAGTTGATGTTTTTTTTGAAAAATATGGATTAAACTTTTCAAGCATTCTCTAATATTGAACTATTAAATAAAGCCTTAGACAATAATCATTCATTTAGAAATTATATCTTAATCTCTGTAAAGCAAAAAACATCTTTATAATTAGTTTAATTAATCACTAAAATGATATTATCGGGACTTTTCTGAATACTTTTAACTATATTTACAATTGAAAATTTAACTCCATGTCAACAATACAATCAATTACCACAAATCAACAAAATCAAAAATATTTTTCCGATTATAATTTTAATTCTTCAGAAGTTCAAATTTCAGAATGTTAAAAAAGTTCTAATCCAATTCCTTAAGAAAAAAATATTGTGCAAATACTCAATTTATCAAATAAAAATTAAACCATTCATTAGCGTGAATAACAATCTGGTAGTAGAAAATCCATTTTCATAGATATATTTTTTAATTCTACTACCAGATCTGTTTTAATTATTCATAATGAAACATTGATGAGATATTGTTTTTCAATGTTGTAACAATAGGTAAATTGTTATCATTTACAGAATGTATCGATAAATTTGAAGCATCATTTAATATAATTCCATCAAAAATTTTACTGTAATCTATGATCACATGTGCAAATGAATTCATGTCTTTTATTACCGTGAAATTTTGTTCGGGCAGCACTACTGAAATATAATTCGCATTTGTCCCTATTCGATATTCAAAATTTACGGGGGTTCCATTCATTGCAGTAGTTGTATCAATTGTTCCTTGTAAATTAAAGAAAACGTAACCATCTGGCTGAGCACTATTTCCAAACCACATTTCTGAATTATTCAATATTGTAGATTCAGAACTAGTTATAGGATCTAACGCGTTTTTAGTTGGATTTAAACCTACTTTAAAACGAACGCCTTTATAGTTTCCAACTGGGACATTACCAATAATATATTGTTCATTTTCGAAAGTTTTTAAAAAACTATTTGACGTTACATCTATTGTAGTTCCATCTAATTTTACTAATTGAACTTCTGAAAAAAACATTTGAGCTAAATGAACCGACATTTTACGAGTATCAAACATAGGATAAAGAGAATCGTAAGCTTCAACCTCAGTTATATCAATATGTGTATGAAGATGTAAAATAAATTTACCTGTTGTTGAGGCTGAATCACTTGAAGTTGGAGGCGTTGAATCCTTTTTACATGCTTCAAACAAAATAACTAACACACAAAAAAGTGTAGTTTTAATTAAATATTTTTTCATTTCTCTCTTATTTTTATTAAAATGAATAACTTAAGCTAGCCATTATTGATTGTTTATATTTATTCTGAATTCCATTCACTTTTTGGTATATCGGAAATCCATATTCGAGACTGATTCGTGAGTTTAACAAAAAACCTTTCTTAAAATCAAATGCTGTACCGATATATGACAAGACTTTATTTCCTCCATAATTTAAAGGATTAGCAGCGATTTCATTAAAAGCATAAATCAATTTATCAGAACCTTTTATAGAATTGACGAGTTGGTTTTCAAATCTTAAAGAACTACTGAAACCTTTCCACCAATTGTATGCCCCCCAAATATTAAATTGATATTCATTCCCAAGTTCATAACCTACATTATTTGAATAAAACCTTAATGCTGAACTAGCTTGAAAACTAAAAGCGAAATGATCACTCTGCTTACTATATGTAACACTTGGCAGAAAATCAAATGTACCAGAACCCAATTGCATCATGTAAGGTAATCTACTATTTGAATAAAACATATCATTTGATAACCCTTTCATTTCGATAGATCCTGTTGGCAAATTCAAACCTACACCCAAAATAAATTGTTGATCAAATTTCTTTATCAAACCTACTAACAAATGAATTTTTGAATCACTAAATCCTGATGAACGCATTTCCATTCTTGTATTATTCTCCATTTCCATATCATGTGAATGACCTATTGCAGGCAACATCTCCATACTCATAGCTTGTGAAGAAAAATTCATCATCCCCATTAAGGTTAATCGATCTGTCAATCCATACATACCCATCAACATATGCATATCCATATTCATAGAAGGAGTAACAACTATGTAATCATTGAATATAGAAAGTTCATCAATATTTTTTGTACCTATTATATTGTCAGATCCATTCATTCTCATGTAACGATAGGAAAACATCCATTCTTTCTTTGGATGAACATGACTAATCATTACCCCAGCTGGAGTTAAATTTCGAAAGCAATGACATGATTGATCACAACTTATAGTATCTTGACCAAACAAATGAATTGACAACAATGTTCCAACTAATAGAACATTCCATTTTTGACTAAAAAACATATATTAAATTTTAATTTGTTTTAATGAAGAATAAATCTCCTAATAAATCTGATTGTAGTTATTTCAATTACAATCCAAAAAACAAACTAAACCCTAGGTGGCTGAAAAATTGACTCGAAATTATCGTCTATTATTTTTTTGTTATAGTTAAAAAAATCTTGATTATTATTTTGAAAAAAAAACATGTCAATTACTTCATACTTTACATCTGCTACTTGACTCGATATTATTTCAACTTTTTCTTTTGAAGAAGATGATTTATTTTCTTTTTGATCTTGCTTTTTTAATTGTTTTGCTAAATGACATTTACCATTACATTTCAAGATCGGCTTAGACTTATTGATACAAAGATTATTTGCAATATATTCTTTGTTAATGATGTAATCAGTATAAATAATAAATTTACCTAATGCTTGCATTACGAAAGCACTAATGACAATAAAAGCAATTATCGAATGTAAATTGTTTCTCACGTTTCAAAATTAATAAATAAACATAAAAAAAGCTCAAAATTAATTTTGAGCTTCCTTACATTATAGTTTATTTACACTTAATTCATTTTATACTTTTTGAAAAAAGCATCCCAGTTCCAAATGAAATTTCCCATAACCTCATCCATTCTTTTTAAGAACAAAGGATTTGGTGCTTGCATTCTTCTGAAATAATCATCTTGAAATTCATTCAATTTGTATTTTTCAAAAACAGCTTTAGACATTCCGTAAATCATATTTTTAGAAGGATGATTTATTCTAGAAATAAAGCTTTGGTATTCTCTTACGATTTGTTGGAAATCATTTCCTGACATTTCGTACATTTTCCCTAATTTATTAAAAATAATCTGTTCAACTCTTTCTGCTTGATCAGATTCAAATATATTTTCTAAAAAAGATAAATTACCTACAATTACAATCAATGCAAATTCTCCGTTTTGTTTTGGATCAATTTCTGGCGATTTAACAAAAGCCACATCTTCATTAATCAATTCAGCAACCTCTACAAATCCATTATCAACGACATCCAACAATGCATTAACAAATACATTTGCAACCTGTTCGTCTGATAATTTTCTTTTTAATAATGTTCCAAGTAGAGCCATAGTGTGTTCTTATAATCTTAAAGCAAATTTAACATAGATTCACTTGTGTTTGAGACTCAGCGAGTTTAGGTTTTCAACCAAGTTTTCAACAGAAGTGTTAAATAATTAAAAAACTAAATTTAAAACACTTAAAACCAACTATTTAACACTTTTAAAAATAAGTGTGTTTTTAGTTTTAGAACCTAATTATAGGTTATTTCTATTGTTTTTCAAAGAAATTAATAGCTAAATCATAGCTTTTCAAGCCAAATCCAAAAATACATCCAACAGCAACTGGAGAAATCATAGAAGTATGTCTAAATTCCTCACGATTTGAGATATTCGAAATATGAACTTCAACAACTGGTACTGAAATAGCATTTATACAATCACGCAAAGCAACACTTGTATGCGTATAACCTCCTGCATTGAAAATGATGCCATCATGTTTAGATTTTTGCAATTCATTAATTAATTCACCTTCAACATTGGATTGATAATATTCTAAATCTGCATTCGTTCTGTTTTTTAATTCCTCAAAATACATTTCGAATGTTTGATTACCATATATTTGTGGTTCACGAGTTCCTAATAAGTTTAAGTTCGGACCGTTAATAATTAAAATTTTCATATTCA
>JAJTEO010000114.1 GCA_021300395.1 Fluviicola sp.
TGTTGCTTTTACAACATTATGAGGATTTGACGATCCTTGAGATTTCGCAAGTACATTGTGAATCCCAACACTTTCCAAAACAGCACGCATAGCACCACCTGCAATAACACCTGTACCATTTGTTGCCGGCTTCAAAAGAACTTCAGCTCCACCATATTTTCCTTTTTGGGTGTGAGGAACTGTTCCTTTTAAAATAGGAACTTTTATCAAATTCTTTTTGGCATCATCAATACCCTTTGTAATCGCTTCTGTTACCTCCTTCGCCTTTCCAAGACCGTGACCAACAACACCATTTTCATCACCAACAACCACAATAGCAGAGAAACTAAATGTTCTACCACCTTTGGTTACTTTGGTAACACGATTAACAGCGACGAGTTTATCTTTTAACTCGATATCTGCCGATTTTACTCTATTTACAACTTGAGCTGCCATTTTAATTAAAATTTAAGTCCACCTTCTCTTGCGGAGTCAGCTAATGATTTTATTCTACCGTGGTATAAGTAACCGTTTCTATCGAAAACTACTGCTTCAACTCCAGCCGAAATAGCCTTCTCTGCAATTTTTCTACCCACAAATGAAGCTTGTTCAATTTTACTCACTTTTTGAGCCTCATCAATTTTCAAAGAACCAATTGATGCAATAGTCTTTCCTGTTAAATCATCAATAACTTGCGCATATATTTGCTTGTTACTTCTAAAAACTGAAAGCCTAGGAATGACTGCTGTGCCAAACACTTTCTTACGAATTCTGCGCTTAATTTTAGCTCTTCTTAAAACTTTATTTAGTGCCATAACTTAATTACTATTTTTTACCTGCAGATTTTCCTGCTTTTCTTCTTATTTCTTCACCCACAAATCGAATACCTTTACCTTTATATGGTTCAGGTTTTCTTAGAGAGCGTATTTTAGCAGCCACCTGACCTAACAATTGCTTATCATGGGATTCAAGTGTAACCACTGGTGCCTTTCCCTTTTCCGTATTTGCAGAAACTTTAACTTCCGATGGAATTTCTAAAATGATTGCATGAGAAAATCCTAACGAAAGTTCCAATTGCTGGCCCACTGCATTCGCTCTATAACCAACACCGATGATTTCCATTTCCTTTTTAAATCCTTCAGAAACACCTGTAATCATATTTTGAACAAGTGCTCTATATAAACCATGTTTTGAACGATCTCCGGGAGCATCACTTTTTCGAGTGAACGTAATTTCATTATTTTCAATGTGCAATGAAACAGAATCTACCATTTCTTGACTCAGTTCACCTCTTTTACCTTTTACCTTAACATAATTCCCTTCAGCCAAAATTTCTACGCCTGCTGGAATTGTGATTGGTGCTTTTCCTATTCTTGACATTTCTCAAAAATTTTAATAAACATAACAAAGTACTTCACCACCTACATTCAATTTACGAGCATCCTTGTCAGTAATTACTCCTTTTGAAGTTGAAACGATAGCAACTCCTAGTCCATTTAACACACGTGGCATTACTTCACTACCACTATACTTTCGTAAACCAGGTCGAGAAGCTCGCTGCAGTTTTGTAATTGCTGGAACTCGTGTAGATTGATTATATTTCAAGGCAATTTTTATTATTCCTTGCTTGTTATCTTCATCGAATTTATAATTCAAAATATAACCTTGATCAAACAAAATTTGAGTAATTGCTCTTTTAATGTTCGAACCAGGGATTTCAACCATTTTTAAACCCGCCGAACTTGCGTTGCGAATGCGAGTTAAATAATCTGCTATTGGATCTGTATTCATTTTTTACTTTTTCAATAATTACCAACTTCCTTTTCTTACTCCTGGTATCTTACCTTCGAGAGCCATTTCTCTAAATGTCACCCTTGAAATACCAAACTGTCTCATATATCCTCTCGGACGTCCTGTCAAGCCACAACGATTATGTAATCGAATCTTGGAAGAATTCGCTGGAAGTTTTTGAAGATTCATCATAGCATCCCATTTCGCAGACTGAACCTCTTCTGAACTATCTGTTGACTTTAATACTTTAGTTAGCTCAGCTCGCTTACTTGCATATCTTGCTACTAATCTTTCTCTTTTGCGCTCGCGCGCTTTCATTGATTCTTTTGCCATTTCAAGTTATTTTTTTGTGAAAGGAAATCCAAATGCATCCAATAAAGCTTTCGCTTCTTCATCATTTGCAGCAGAAGTAACGAAAGTAATATCCATTCCAAGTATCTTATTGACTTTATCAATATCAATTTCGGGGAAAATAATATGTTCCTTTATACCTAGATTGAAGTTTCCACGTCCATCAAAACCTTTAGTATTAATTCCACGAAAGTCTCTTGTTCTTGGAAGTGCAACAGACAATAAACGATCAAGAAAATCATACATACGATCTCCACGTAGCGTTACCTTGGTGCCTATAGGCATTCCTTTACGAAGTTTAAAATTCGAAATATCTTTTTTCGAATTGGTAGTTATAGCCTTTTGACCTGCAATTCGAGACAAATCAGCAGCTGCACTTTCAATTAACTTCTTATCAGCAACAGCGTCACCCATTCCCTGGCTTAACACAATCTTTTGTAGTTTAGGAACACGCATTACCGATTTATATCCAAACTTATCAGTCAATGACTTAACAATCACTGAACTATACTGCTCTTTTAATCTTGGTGTGTAACTCATTATTTAATCACCTCCCCTGATTTCTTTGAAAAACGTACTAATTTACCCTTATCATCAAGCTTTCTACCTGTCCGAGTAGCAACTCCATTAACTTCAATCATCAAATTTGAGATGTGAATTGAACCTTCCTTTTCTTCAATTCCTCCCTGAGGATTCGATGCACTCGGTTTGTTGTGTCGCTTTACAATGTTTACTCCTTGAACAGTAGCTCGCATTTTGTTACGATCAATTGTAAGGATTGTTCCTTTTTGACCTTTAGATTCACCGCTGATAACAACAACAGTATCACCAATTTTTATATGTAACTTCTTTTGCATTTCTAACTTATTTTATAACACTTCAGGTGCTAATGAAACAATCTTCATATAGTTGTTTTCACGCAATTCTCTGGCCACTGGACCGAATATACGCGTTCCTCTCATTTCGCCTGCTTGATTCAGAATAACGCAAGCGTTGTCATCAAATCGAATATAAGAACCATCGGCTCTTCGAACCTCTTTCTTAGTTCGAACAACAACCGCTTTTGCGACTGAACCTTTTTTAACGGCACCATTAGGCATAGCACTTTTCACAGCGACAACAATTTTATCTCCTATTGAAGCATATCGTCTTCGTGTTCCGCCAAGAACTCGGATACACAAAACTTCTTTTGCTCCTGAGTTATCTGCGACTGAAAGTCTTGATTCTGTTTGTATCATCTCTCTGTGTTATTTAGCTCTTTCAACAATTTCTACTAATCTCCAATTCTTTGTTTTGCTTAAAGGACGAGTTTCCATAATCTTTACGGTATCTCCGATATTGCTATCATTTGTTTCGTCGTGAGCAACAAACTTTTTGGTCTTCTTAACGAATTTACCATACTTCGGGTGCTTTACTTTTCTTACAACTGAGACGACAATAGATTTGTCCATTTTATCGCTCGTTACAACACCAATTCTTTCTTTTCTTAAATTACGTTTTTCCATTCTAAGAATTTTTGCAAGCGTTATGCTTGATTACGTTTAGTTAATTCCGTGTTTAACCTAGCTATAGACTTTCTCATAGATCTAATTCGCAATGGATTCTCTATTGGAGCCATTCGATTCGTAAGCTTCAAATTAACCAATTGGCTATTAAGATTTATAATTTCCTTTCTCAAATCTTCTAACGAAAGTTTAGTAATGTCTTGCTTTTTCATAATCAATTGATTAACTAGGGATAACAAAATCGTTTCTTACAACGAATTTACATTTCACGGGTAATTTTTGAGCAGCTAAACGCATCGCTTCCTTGGCAATTTCATACGGAACACCATCCGCTTCAAACATGATTCTGCCTGGTTTGATTACGGCTACCCAATGACTTGGAGCACCTTTTCCTTTACCCATCCTTACTTCAGCCGGTTTAGAGGTTACCGGTTTGTCTGGGAAAATACGAATCCACACTTTTCCTTCACGCTTCATGTATCGTGTAACGGCAATACGAGAAGCTTCAATTTGACGTGATGTGATCCATCCTGGTTCCAAAGCCTTTAGTCCAAAGGATCCGAAAGCAATGGTTGAACCTCTATGAGATAAACCACGATTCCTTCCTTTTTGCACTCTTCTAAATTTTGTTCTTTTAGGCTGTAACATTTCCTCTTAATTATTTTGTATTACTTTTTCTTTCTTTTCGCCATTGCTGGTTTCCTACTTCCAGCTGCAGGTGCATTCGTTCCTGTAGCAGAAACACCTATGTTTGGTGATAAATCCCGACGGCCATATACTTCACCTCTACAAATCCAAACTTTAATTCCAAGACGACCGTAAGTTGTGTGAGCTTCAGAAACAGCATAATCAATATCTGCTCTAAAAGTATGAAGCGGAGTCCTACCATCTTTATACATTTCAGAACGAGCCATTTCAGCGCCATTCAATCGACCAGAAATTTTGATTTTAATTCCTTCAGCACCCATTCTCATTGTTCCTGCAATCGCCATTTTAATAGCTCTTCTAAAAGAAATCCTTGCTTCCAATTGACGTGCAACACCATCAGCAACTAAACGAGCGTCAAGTTCAGGACGTTTAACTTCGAAGATGTTGATTTGAATTTCTTTTTTGGTAAGTTTCTTTAACTCCTCTTTCAGTTTATCAACTTCTTGACCTCCCTTACCAATAATTACACCAGGTCGAGCCGTGTTTATTGTTACTGTAACTAATTTAAGCGTACGTTCGATGATTATTTTGGCAATACTCGCTTTCGAAAGACGTGCATTCAAATATTTTCTAATTTGATCATCTTCTACAATTTTATCACGGTACTTTCCACAGTGATTTCCTTCACCACCAAACCAATTCGATTCCCATCCGTGGATGTAACCTAATCTATTTCCTATTGGATTTGTTTTTTGTCCCATTTCTGTAAATTATTTTGTACCGTCAACAACGATGGTTACATGATTTGATCTTTTTCTTATTCGATGCGCTCTTCCTTGAGGTGCTGGTTGAATTCTCTTTAGCATTGTTCCACCACCAACTTCGATTGAACGAACAATCAAGTTTTCTTCTGTTATATCAGCGCCTTCATTCTTTTGTTCCCAATTAGAAATAGCAGATCGAAGCAATTTCTCCAAGCTAATAGATGCTTCTTTTCCATTAAAATGAAGAATATTCAAAGCTTTATTAACTTCAACACCTCTTATTAAATCTGCTACTAATCTCATCTTTCTTGGAGATATTTGAGAATTATTTAATTGTGCTACAGCAGTTGACTTTTTGTTTTCCTTTAGCTTTTCAGCTCTTAAACGTTTTCTAGCTCCCATGAATAATAATCTTAACGTTTTTTATCTTTTTTATTTCCTGCATGTCCACGGAAATTCCTTGTTGGTGAATACTCTCCAAGTTTGTGTCCTACCATATTTTCTGTAACAAAACCTGGGATAAACTTATTTCCATTATGTACTGCAAATGTTAAACCTACAAACTCTGGAGTTATCGTTGATGCACGAGACCAAGTTTTTATAACCGATTTGCTATTAGATGCTTGTGCATCATCAACTCTTTTCATTAATTTGTAATGAACAAAAGGTGGTTTTTTTAGTGAACGACTCATACCTTAAATTCTATTTTTTTCTTCTTTCA
>JAJTEO010000115.1 GCA_021300395.1 Fluviicola sp.
ATTATTATAATTTGGGAGCTAAAGGATCCATTGAATTGGAAAATAATCGATTTACAAAAGATTATAGAAATAATTATTTTCAATATAATCTTGGAATTGGGTATCATTTCAAAAATGGCTGGTCTTTAAGTGGTGGATTTGGTTATTATAATACACATGTGTCAAATTACACAATAGTTTCAGGCACTATAAATCCTATGATGCCACCTCCACCAACTCCTCCGATTAGTTTTATTACTGATGAAAGCAATTACAATAATTTCTCAACATCATTGACTGTTGGAAAACGTTTCAATTATTTTTATCCAATTTTTTCATTTCATATAAGTGATTTTTATAATGAAACGAAAACGCAAGAAGAAGTTAATTTGACGATTTATCCTTTTGGTAATACTAATTTTTATGCAACATCAAGTTTAAATTTCGTAAATGGATCTAGTTCTGAATATGTAATAGGTCAAAAAATTGGTTTCAAATTAACGAATCGAATTCATATTGATGCAGATTATGCTTCTGGAGATTTCAGTAATAGAATTAATTCGAATGGATTCATGACGTATAATTCTATGGATAAAATTAAAAGTCAAACAGGTTTGAATATTCATTTTTATTCGAAGTCGAAATTGGAATACATTATTAGTGGATATACTCAGCAACGAGAGGCAACACATTATAAATTTACAAATTTAACTGATTATCAAACAGGTAATTATCAATATATTAATAACAGTATAACATTTACAGCAAAATGGAATTTTTAAAAAAAGGAATTGTTGCAATTGGATTGATTGCATCTTTTCAAACAATCGCTCAAGAAAATAAATCTTTGCCAGCTGCATTTTCAAAAAGTTATGCCCTAGAAGCTAAGGGGCAATATGATGATGCAATACTTGCAATAAAAGATGTTTATATCGACGGTTCATATACTATGAATTTAAGACTCGGCTGGTTAAATTATTTACAAAATAAATATGAGCTTTCAATAGCATATTATCAAAAAGCAAGAATAGGCATGCCAGCATCTTTAGAACCTCTTTGGGGAATTATAAATCCATTAATAGCATCCGAAAAATGGACTGAAGTTGATAAGGTTTATTTAGCAATTCTAAAATTAGATCCTAAAAATTCAACTGCAAATTATAAGTTGGGATTGAATTATTATTATAGAAAAAATTATACAAAAGCAAAAAAATATTTCGATGTTGCATTGAATGCTTATCCGTTTGATTATAGTTTTTTAATCATGAGTGCTTGGAATAATTATTTTCTAGGAAAGACGTCAGAAGCAAAAGCACTTTTTTTCAAAGTCTTGTTAATCGATCAGAATGATAAGTCAGCAATTGAAGGATTAAGTTTAATTAAATAATAATAATTATATAAAAGCAAATATTATGAATAAGTTAATAAAATTGGTATTTATTGGATGCACGATAATTGCATTCAATGGTTTTTCACAAGATGTAACAAAATTAAATGCAGCATTTATATCGAGTTATGATTTTGAAGCTAAAGGAAGTTATGATTTATCTATAAAGTCTTTAGAAGATGTTTATGATAAAACATCATACATTGTTAATCTTCGATTGGGTTGGTTGAACTATGCGAACAAGAATTATGATAATTCTATAAAATATTATCAGATAGCAACGGCTTTGATGCCTAGTTCAGAAGAGGCTTTATGGGCTTTAATTAATCCTTTAGTGGCCAAAGAAAAATGGAATGATGTAGATAAAGCATATTTAGCAATCATTGCAATTGATCCAAAAAATTCTACGGCACATTATCAATTAGGTTTAAATTATTATTACCGAAAAAATTATACTTCTGCAAAAAAACATTTTGATGTTTCATTAGGTTTATATCCGTATGATTACAATAGTGTTTTGATGAGTGGATGGAACAATTATTTCTTAGGTAATAAAGAAGAAGCGAAGTTATTATTTAATAGAATTTTGTTGATGTATCCGACTGATTCATCAGCAAAAGAGGGTTTAGGTTTAATTAAGTAAACTTAATATATAAGGTTTAGTTTCTAGTTTGTAAAAGTCTGATCATTAAGGTCAGACTTTTTTGTTTTGAATAATAATAAATAACTCAGAATCCTGTCTAGGTTTTATTGAATTATAAGCATTCTCCATGTAAATGGAGTTAAAATTGGGTGAAAAATAGTTCAAATATTCAGATTTATTTCCACCGAAGGGAGGTCCATTTTGAAAATCTATATTAAATAAAAGTCCAACTAATTTCCCTTTTGGTTTAAGTAATTCGAATATCTTTTTAGTATAATTTGCTCTCAATTTTGGATCAATAGCACAAAAAAGTGTTTGTTCAATTATTAAATCGTATTGTCCGACATGGTCGAAAAAATCTTGAATAAACAATTGTTCTATAGGAAATTTCGGATTTCTATTCTGGAAATTAAGAATAGGTTCACTTGCAAAATCAAGAACACAAGTATTATGAAATCCTTTATTAAAAAGATATTCAGCTTCATGACCCAATCCGCAACCTGGAATTAGAATTCTTAAATTTTTATCTTCTAATTGATCTATATAGGTTTTAATAGGAGGAGAGATTTCACCTAAATCCCAACCTATTTGATTTTCATTATATCTATTCGACCAATATTCGCTATTTAAAACATCCATTTTTTTATGTGTAAAAATTGAATATAACAAAAAAACGGATAAAGATTACTCTTCATCCGTTTCAATATTTATTAATCAAATTGATTAAATATTCTCAATAATAATTGCAGAAGCACCACCACCACCATTACAGATAGCAGCACCACCAATTTTACCACCGTTTTGTTTTAAAACGTTGATCAATGTAACAACAACTCTTGAACCAGAATTTCCAAGAGGATGTCCTAATGCTACTGCACCACCGTTAACATCAACTTTAGAAGCATCTAATCCTAAGATTTTAGCGTTTGCTAAACCTACAACAGAGAATGCTTGATTGAACTCCCAGTAATCAACATTTTCAGTTGTTAAACCAGCTTTTGCTAATGCTTTTGGAACCGCTAAAGATGGAGCAGTTGTAAACCATTCAGGAGCTTGAGCAGCATCTGCGTAACTAACGATTTTTGCAATCGGAGTTAAACCATGTTTCTCAACTGCTTCTTTAGAAGCTAAGATTAATGCAGAAGCACCATCATTTAATGTTGAAGCATTTGCAGCTGTAATTGTACCGTCTTTATCAAAAGCTGGACGTAATCCAGGGATTTTATCTAAAAATACATTTTTATATTCTTCATCTTCAGAAATCATGATTGGATCTCCTTTTCTTTGAGGTACAGCAACAGGAACAACTTCATTTGCAAATTTCCCTGCTTTCCAAGCCTCAGCAGCTCTTGTGTAAGATGTAATTGCGAAGTTATCTTGATCTTCTCTAGAAAATTCATATTTAGTAGCACAAAGTTCAGCACAATTTCCCATTGGAACTTTACTGTAAACATCTAATAAACCATCTTTAGTAATACCATCTAACATAGTGATATTGCCAAATTTCATTCCATTTCTTCCGTCAATATAATGTGGAGTTTGAGACATATTTTCCATTCCACCTGCAACAACGATTTCGTTATCACCAGCTTGAATAGATTGAGCAGCTAAGATGATTGCTTTCATTCCAGAAGCACACACTTTATTTACAGTTGTAGAAGGTACATTTTGTCCTAAACCAGCACCTAAAGTAGCTTGTCTAGCAGGAGCTTGTCCAACACCAGCCTGAAGAACATTTCCCATGAAAACTTCATCAATTAATTCTGGTTTGATATTCCCTTTTTCTAATGCTCCTTTGATTGCGATAGATCCCAATTGGGTAGCTGGGATAGTTGATAAACCGCCTAAAAAACCTCCGATTGGAGTTCTAGCTGCAGCTACAATAAAAACTTCTTTTATCATGTTTATTTATTTATTCATAATTAACAACAGTGCGAATGTAAGAAAATTTAATTACTCCGAGAATACTTCATTTAAAAAATGAAGTGTCAAAAAATAAACTTGATAATTTATTTTCAAATTAACATAAATTGTTTTTAATTGTAATAGTTAGGATTACAATAAATAGTTACTAAATGGATTTTATTTATTCTGATAGGTTCATACATTTGATTTATAAACTATTAAAAACTATAATTATGAAAAGAATAATTACAACAGTTGCTTTAGCTATCTCTTCAAGCTTTGCATTTTCACAAATTGGTGCAGTCGCTCCAAATTTCACAGTAACAGATATCAATGGTGGTAGTCATACTTTATATAGCTATTTGAATGCTGGTAAAGTGGTTGTTTTAGATGTTTCTGCAACTTGGTGTGGACCATGTTGGAGTTTTCATGGAGAACATTTCTTAAATGAAATTAATGCAGAATATGGTGCAAGTGGAACAAATGAAGTAGTCGTTTTATTTTATGAAGGAGATGCAGCTACATTAGCAAATGCTTTAAATGGAACAGGTGGAAGTACACAAGGTGACTGGGTGACTGGAACAACTTATCCTATTGTAAATGAAAATCCTTTGCAGTTAGATTTAGATATCTATGCACCATTAGGTTTTCCAACAATCAATGTGATTTGTCCTTCTGATAAAAAAATTAAAGCCGATTTATGGGATAATTTTGGAAGTAATCACACGACTTCTTATAATGCGATGAAAGGTGTTATTGATAATACTATCGCAAACTGTGTTATAGCTAATGCAGGTGTTAATGAACTAGTGAAAATAGATTTTAAAGCTTTCCCAAATCCAACAAATGGAAAAACGACTATTACTTTAAATGATTCAGAAATTACAAAAGCTAATTTATTAGTTTATTCAGTTACTGGTAATCTAATTTCATCAAATGAAGTAGATTTTCTTGATGGAAGTCATACAGTTGATTTAAGTAAATTTGAAAGAGGTACTTATTTTATTCAAGTAAAAACAGATTCTAATTCTTCAAAAATGGTTTCTGTAATTAAACAATAAAGAATTAAACTATATAAAAAAAAATGGTGTCTGAATTTTTAGACACCATTTTTTTGTGATATTAAATTCTACTCTGATAAGTAAACAATTCATAATAACGACCTTCTTTAGCAATCAATTCATCGTGATTTCCACGTTCAACAATATGACCGTTCTCAATTACTAAAATTTGATCAGCTTTACGAATTGTACTTAATCTATGAGCAATAACAAATGTCGTTCTGTCTTTCATTAATTCGTTCAAACTATTTTGAATCATTGTTTCACTCTCCGTATCTAAATTCGATGTTGCTTCATCCAAAATAAAAATACTTGGATTCGCTAAAATCGCTCTTGCAATAGAAATACGTTGACGTTGACCTCCTGAAAGTTTAACACCCCTTTCTCCAATAACAGTATCTAATCCTTCTTCAAAACGATCTGTAAATTCGTTCACATAAGCTGCTTTAACAGCGAAATCTAATTCTTCTTGAGTTGAATTTGGTCTTGGGAAAAGAATGTTTTCACGAATTGTTCCTTGAAATAAGAAATCGTCTTGTAAAACAACTCCTAAATGATTTCTATAACTTCCCAAACTTACTTTCGATAAATCAACGCCATCCAATGTGATTTTACCAGAACTAGGATTTAAATAAGTGGCAACTAATCCAGCAATTGTTGATTTCCCTGAACCTGATGAACCAACTAAAGCCGTTACAGATCCAGCTG
>JAJTEO010000116.1 GCA_021300395.1 Fluviicola sp.
GATCGTCCGATTGATAAGGAAAATATTGTTTCAATCGTTCGCCTGCTCTTAAGATACCTTCAACCAATCCTTTCTTGAAATTTGCTTGTTTGAAGTTAGCAAGTACAATATCTTTTGTACAATCCCAAAAATCAGATTCTACTACTTTATTAATACCTTCATCACCAATGATAGCAAACTTTTTATCATCGACACAGACATAAAACAACACCCCATTTCGGTCTTTTGTTGCTTCCATTTTCAATTCAAAAAACACCTCCTGAGCTCTTTCAAGAGGTGTTTTGTTTGAATGTTTTTCGATATGAACTCTCACTTCACCCGAAGTATTTTTTTCGGCTTCCACGATTGCTAGAACAATTTCTTGCTCGTCTTCCTTCGACAAGAACGCTTCGGTCTTAGCCATTATTTTTTCTCGTTTGAAAAATTAAATTTTACATCCACTGGTTTTTCAGCACCAGCAACTGCATCAAAATATGGTTTCTCTTTATAATTTCCTAAAAACATTGAATTTGGGAACACTAAAATATAGTTGTTATACTTTTGAACCGCTTCATTAAAACGCGTTCTCGCCGTTAAAATTTGGTTTTCAGTACTTGCTAATTCGTCTTGTAATTTCATAAAATTTTGATTGGCTTTCAAATCTGGATAATTTTCAACCGTTACTAACAATCTTGATAACGAAGAAGACACACCACTTTGTGCCTGATTGAATTGTGCCAACTGCTCCGGAGTAATATTCGTTGGATCAATTTTTACTTGACTTGCACTTGCTCTAGCGCTTGTAACTGCTTCTAATGTTGATTTTTCAAATTCGGCAGCACCTTTTACGGTTTCAACTAAATTTCCAATTAAATCATTTCTTCTTTGGTAAGAAGTTTCCACATTTCCCCATTCTTTATTCACTTCTTGATTGGTTTTAACTGCACCATTTTTGATGCTTACAAACCAAAATACAGCTATTAATAGCAATCCTCCAACTACGATCCAAGGCAAAAATTTTCTCATCTTTTTTTATTTTTAAAGTTAATTATAATTGATTTTTAAGGGTATTCAATTGGGCTTTAATCGTTTCCAATTTATTGATAATTTCGAATTTATCTAATGTTTTTTTCTGATTTTCTTTCAAATGAGTTTTGGCTCCTTCCAAAGTAAAACCACGTTCTTTGACCAAATGATAAATCAACTGTAAATTTTTCACATCTTCTGGAGTGAACATTCGATTTCCTTTGGCATTTTTCTTTGGTTTTAGAATGTCAAATTCTTTATCCCAAAATCGAATTAAGGAGGCATTTACATCAAAAGCTTTGGCGATTTCGCCAATGCTGTAATATCGTTTATCGGGTGATAGTTCTACATGCATTTTTTTTATTTTTTAATTTTTGTAACAATAGATTAAAGGAATTTAGAAAATTAAAATCACTCCCAACTTCCCGCTTCTAACTCCCATCTCTAATCCAATGATTGGTTTTCTTGATTTGCTAATTTTGAAATTTCAATATACTCTTTAGCCGAAATACTTCCATAATAGAAATTAATCGGATTTATTTTTTTCTTATTTTTCATTACTTCATAATGTAAATGCGGCGCTTCACTTCTACCCGTACTTCCTACATAACCAATAATATCTCCTCGCTTTACACGCTGACCTGGTCGGCATTTGTATTTACTTAAATGTGCATACAATGTAAGGTAGCCATATCCATGATTGATTTCAATATGATTCCCATAACCTGAAAGCGAATTATCAGCTTTAACAACTACTCCGTCTCCGGTGGCATAAATAGGCGTTCCGGTTCGAGCAGTAAAATCCATACCATAATGGAATTTTCTTATTTTTGTAAATGGGTCACTTCGATAACCAAAACCCGAAGCCATGTGCTTCAAATCTTCATTTTTTACTGGCTGAATTGCCGGAATTGCTGCTAATAATTTTTCTTTTTGTTTGGCTAAAGCCACAATTTCATCTAACGATTTTGACTGAATTACCAATTCTTTAGTTAAAACATCAACCCGTTTTGTCGTGTTTTCAATTAATTCAGAATTATTAAATCCTTGCAAATCTTTGTACCTATTAACCCCTCCAAATCCTGCTTTTCGCTCTTCTTCAGAAATGGGAGTTGTGTTAAAATAAATGCGATAAATATTGTTATCCCTGTTTTCAATGGCCGTTAATACTTCATTCATTAAATCAAGTTTCTTGTTTAAAACTTTATAATTCATTGCCATTACTTCTATTTCGCGTGCCAAAATTTTATCTTTTGGTGTTTCAAAATAGCTTGTATTAATTAATATCAAAAAGACCAAAAAACCAAACAATGCCGATGACAACAAAAAGAGCATTACGTAAGCAAATTTCTTTCTTTTTCGGGTTTGAATTCGCTTATATGCTAAATTTTCTGAATCGTAATAATATTTTACCTTCGACATAAATGAAAATATACTATTTTTGTGCCAAATTTATTGGTTAACATTAGTTATACGAACAAATTTAAGAAATGTTTCATTCTAAAGCTATTTTTATTTATTTAGTAGTGAATTATTCCTAATTTTATTTTGTTTTCAAACCAATATTGAAGCATAACATTTGAACAAAATCATTGAAAATGAAATCACAAGACATAAGAAAAGCCTATTTACAATTTTTTGAAAGCAAAGGTCACGCAATTGTTCCTTCTGCTCCAATTGTATTAAAAGACGATCCAACACTGATGTTTAACAACTCAGGAATGGCTCAGTTTAAAGAGTTTTTCTTAGGAAATGGAACGCCAAAAAGTAATCGAATTACGGATACTCAAAAATGTTTACGTGTTTCAGGAAAACATAACGATTTAGAAGATGTAGGTTTTGATACGTATCACCACACCATGTTTGAAATGTTGGGTAATTGGTCTTTTGGCGATTATTTCAAAAAAGAAGCATTGCCTTGGGCTTGGGAATTTCTTACGGAAGTTTTAAAATTAGACAAAGACCGTTTGTATGTTTCAGTTTTTGAAGGAAGTGCAGAAGATAATGTGCCTTTTGATCAAGAAGCTTGGGATATTTGGAAACAATTTGTACCCGAAGATCGCATCATATTAGGAAATAAAAAAGATAATTTTTGGGAAATGGGCGACCAAGGTCCGTGTGGTCCGTGTTCTGAAATTCATATTGATTTGCGTTCAGATGCTGAAAGAAATGAAGTGTCTGGAAGAAGTTTGGTCAATGCCGACCATCCGCAAGTAGTGGAAATTTGGAATAATGTTTTTATGGAATTTAACCGTAAAGCCGATGGTACTTTAGAAAAACTACCTGCACAACACGTAGATACCGGAATGGGATTTGAGCGTTTGTGTATGGCGATGCAAAATGTAACATCAAATTACGATACCGATGTTTTTACGCCGCTTATCGCGAAAGTAGAAGAAATTACAGGATTAAAATATACTTCAAACGAAGTCAAAAATATATCAGAAGAGCAAAACAAAACTAATATCGCTATTCGTGTGGTTGTAGACCACGTTCGCGCAGTGGCTTTCGCTATTGCTGATGGTCAATTGCCTTCAAACACAGGTGCTGGTTATGTAATTCGTAGAATTTTACGACGTGCAATTCGTTACGGATTTACGTTTTTAGATACAAAAGAACCTTTTATCAATAAGTTAGTGCCTGTTTTAGCGAATCAAATGGGAGAATTTTTCCCGGAAATTAAATCGCAACAACAATTGGTTACCAATGTAATCCGTGAAGAAGAAGCGTCTTTTTTAAGAACTTTGGAACAAGGCATTCAATTGTTGGAAAACGTAATGGTAAATACTTCTGGAAAAGAAGTTTCTGGAGAAAAAGCATTTGAATTATATGATACTTTCGGATTTCCAATTGATTTAACAGCCTTAATTCTTAGAGAAAGAGGGTTTAGTTTAGACGAAGCTGGTTTTGAAACGGAATTGCAAAAACAAAAAGCACGATCTCGAGCCGCTTCTGAAGTTTCAACTGAAGATTGGTCGGTTTTAATTCCTGGAAATGTAGAAACGTTTGTAGGATATGATCAAACGGAAAATGAGACAAAAATTACCCGTATTCGTAAAGTTGATTCAAAAAAAGACGGAATTTTATATCAAATCGTTTTAGACAATACGCCTTTTTATCCAGAAGGTGGTGGACAAGTAGGAGATAAAGGAACTTTAGTTTCAGCAAATGAAACGATTGACATTATCGATACGAAAAAAGAAAATAACTTAATTTTACATTTTGCGAAACAACTTCCAGAAAATGTAAATGCCACTTTTACGGCTAAAGTAAATACTGATTTAAGAACATCAACTTCTAAAAATCACTCGGCTACACACTTGATGCATTTGGCCTTGAGAACCATTTTAGGAACGCACGTAGAACAGAAAGGTTCGTTAGTAAATCCGAATTATTTACGTTTCGATTTTTCGCATTTTTCAAAAGTTTCTGATGAAGAATTACGTCAGGTTGAAACCAGTGTAAATGCGCAAATTGAAGCCCAATTACAATTAGTAGAGTATCGAAATATTCCAATTAAAGAAGCATTAGACAAAGGTGCTATGGCCTTATTTGGTGAAAAATATGGCGATAGTGTTCGTATGATTGAATTTGGAAATAGTAAGGAATTATGTGGCGGAATTCACGTGAAAAATACGGCTGATATTTGGCATTTCAAAATTGTTTCAGAAGGAGCTGTAGCTGCTGGAATTCGTCGTATTGAAGCCATTACTGGTGATGCGGTTAAAGCTTTCTTTTTGAATCAAGAAAATACCTTGTCGGAAATTAAGGAAGTATTGAAAAATCCTCAAGATGTTTTAAAATCAGTGGCTTCGTTACAAGACGATAACGCAAAATTGAAAAAACAAATTGAGCAATTAGTAAAAGAAAAAATAGATGGATTATCAGCAAGTTTAGTTTCTGAATTTCAAGATGTTAATGGAATTAATTTCATAGCAAAACAAGTTGATTTGTCCATGAGTGCAACGAAAGATTTAGCACAAGCCATTGGAACTTCAAAACCAAATTCATTTGTAGTTTTAGCTTCAGTGGAAGATGGTTTACCAAATATTCACTGTTATATCGCTAAAGAATTAGTAGCAAACAAAGGTTTAAACGCAGGAACTGTTATTCGTGAATTAGGAAAATACATTGATGGAAATGGAGGCGGACAACCGTTTTTCGCTTCAGGAAAAGGTAAAGACACGAAAGGAATTAATGCGGTTTTAGAAAATGCAGTAAATTATATAAAATAATATAGAAAAATGAAAAACACGAATCCTGATTTGTATTACATTTCAGGATTTCTTTTTTATTACTAATTTTGAATAAAATTGGCAAATTAATTTATGAACTTCACCACTAAAACACCCATTAAAAAATACAATCATCCGATAACCTATGATTCCAAAATCATGTTATTGGGTTCTTGTTTTGCAACAAATATTGGTGATAAATTTCAATATTTTAAGTTTCAAGCTACTACAAATCCGTTTGGTATTATTTTTAATCCTGTATCCTTAGCCAAACTAATTGAAAGAAGTGCTCAAAAAGAATATTATACCGAAAAAGATATTTTCTTTCATAACGACTTATGGCAGACACATTGTATCATTACCTTAGGAACCTCGTGGGTGTATCGAAATATTGAAACCAATGAAATAGTTGCCAATTGCCATAAAGTGCCGCAAAAGCAGTTTATTAAAGAATTGTTGTCTCCAGAAATCATAGTGCAAAGTATCGAATCAATTCTCTTTAGTATTTCAGTCATAAATCCAAATTGTAAATCTATTTTTACCATTTCGCCTGTTCGGCATCTGAAAGATGGCTTTACAGAAAACACCTTGAGTAAGGCCCATTTAATTGCAGCACTACACAACATAATTAGCAATAATCCATCGCACACCAACTATTTTCCTGCTTACGAAATTGTAATGGATGAATTGCGTGATTATCGTTTTTATGCTGAAGATCTATTACATCCTAATCAAACGGCAATTGATTATATTTGGATACAATTCTTTGAAAATTATTTTTCGGAATCAGAATTTGGGTTGATGAATGAAATTTGTGAAATTCAAAGAGGTTTAAAGCATCGGCCATTTAATCCTAATAGTGAAAGTCACCAAAAATTTTTAGCAGAATTAAAAACAAAAATGACAACTATTGAAAAAAAGTTGCCATTCGTATCTTTTGAAAACTAGCTATTCAATTCCTCAATCTCTAGTTGCACGAGTTCCCAATCTTCTAAGAATTGTTCCAACTCTTTTTTCTTTTTTTCATAAGCTGCAAAAAAAGTAGCATCTTCGATGTGTTTGTCATAATTTGAAGCCAATGCTTTATCATCTTGCTGAATGTCTTTTTCTAATTGCTGAATTTGACTTTCAATCTTGCTCAATCTGTTTTGTAATGATTTAGCTTTTTTCTGGTCTTAGTACGAAATATTTTTTACTACTTTATTCGTACTTGTTGAAGAAACCACATCTTTTTTCTCGATTTCGCGCATATTAATGGCGTTTTTCTGTTCTAAGAAGAAGTTAATAT
>JAJTEO010000117.1 GCA_021300395.1 Fluviicola sp.
AATAATTTATTTGAAAATCGTTTTTGATTGAGAAAGAAAATGAGAATCAGTAAAACCAATTCTCATTTCTCTCTTGGTGCGCACGAGAGGATTTACCGATACAAGATTCACTACGCTAAAGCTGTTCATCTAAATCGGCATAAACTTCTCATCCTCAAATTTATTGCGAAAAAAATGAGAATCAGTAAAACCAATTCTCAATTCTCCCTTGGTGCGCACGAGAGGATTCGAACCTCCACACCTAATGGCACCACCCCCTCAAGATGGCATGTCTACCAATTTCACCACGTGCGCGTTGTGAATGCAAATATAATTGAATTTATTTAAGAAGTTTTGATTGATTCTGATCTTTCAATCCAACATTCAAAATTCAATTTCACTCCATAAACGCATACATCAAAATATTCGCTCCCATTTGTAATGCTTGTTTTCTTTTTTCAGGTGTATCATTGTGAACTTGAGAATCTTCCCAGCCATCACTTAAATCTGTTTCATATGTATATAAACAAACTAAACGTCCATCAATGATAATCCCAAAGGCTTGCGGTCGTTTTCCATCGTGTTCATGAATTTTAGGTAAACCACTGAAGTCATATTTTTGATGAAAAATAGGATGATTGAATGGTAACTCAACTAATTCAACAGCTGGAAATACTTTTTTCAATTCAACTCGAATGAATTCATTCATACCATAATTATCATCAATATGAAGAAATCCACCACCCAATAAATATTTTCGTAAATTTTCTATTTCAGCAGTTGAAAAAACAACATTTCCGTGACCTGTCATGTGAATAAAAGGATACATGAAAATATCTGGACTTCCAACTTCAACATAAGGAACATCTTTAGAAATATTGGTGTTTAAGTTTTGATTACAAAAAGAAATTAAATTTGGAAGGGCAGAAGGATTCGCATAATAATCGCCTCCTCCATTGTATTTCAACACAGCCAATTGATACGTTCCTTGTGAGAATAAAACTAACGAAAAGATCGAAAAAATACTAAATAATATATACCTCATAATCAATAATTTAAATTCTAAAATCTAAAATTAAATAAATCCTCCCCCTAATCCCCCTCCAAAGGGGGAAAAATTAAAGATTATCAATCATCAATTTCGCTTTAACAACTGCATAAATCCCAGCTGTTTCAGTTCTTAAACGATTTTCTCCTAATGTAATTGTTTTATAACCACTTTTCATTGCAAATTCGACTTCTTTTGTAGAGAAATCACCTTCTGGTCCAATCAATATTGGACAATTATTTAATATAAAAACATCCTTCATCGCATTTTTCTCATTCTCATAACAATGCGCCAGCAAACCTAAGGGATGTGCTTGAATAAACGTATTAAAATCTGTTAACGGATTTAACTTCGGTAAATACATTCCTTTCGATTGCTTCATTGCTGAAACCAAAATCTTCTCTAAACGTTCGTCTTTAATTTGCTTTCTTTCAGAATTATCACACAACAAAGGTGTAATTTCAGTCATACCGATTTCTGTTGCCTTTTCTAAAAACCATTCCAATCGATCCATCATTTTAGTAGGAGCGATGGCAATATGAATTTCAGAAGTTGGTTTTTCTTGAAATGTATGTTTCACTATTTCTACTGTACATCTTTTCGGATTATCATCAATGATTTTCGTTTCAAATAAAGAACCATTTCCATCTAGTATAGCTACATCATCACCAATTTTCAAACGTAAAACTCTACAGATGTGTTTTGATTCTTCTTCACTTAAAACGTGATTTTTCTTAGAAGATTCTATTGTTGGGTCGTAAAAAAGTCTCATTAATGTAGAAGTCTAAATATCATTTCACGCATCAAATCACCTTGAGTAAAAGATGAATTTCCAATTCCTTTTGCTTTCAAATCGAATTCATGTAAAATCGCAATGTTCGCCGCAATCTTTTTCGCATTGTAAACTTTAGCAGCATTAATGTATTGACCGGCAACGAAAGGATGAATTCCAAGCGCTGAAGCAATCGCTTCTTTTGAACCACCTTGAATAAAATGAATACGCATGATTTTCGTAAAGAAATTGAAAACCGTTGGGATAATCATCATCAAATCACCCGCTTTTGGATTGTGCTCGAAATAATTGACAATCGTAAAAGCCTTTGGAACATCTCTAACAGCAATCGCATTCGTTAACTCAAAAGGATTATAATCTTTAGAAATACCTATATTTTCTTCAATGTGAATATCATTGATAGTTGTGCCTTTCTCAATCAAAAGACACAATTTATTTAATTCATTTGTGATTCGACTTAAATCATTCCCCAAAAACTCCGCTAACATGATTGTCGCTTTTGACGAGATATCATATTGTTGAGAGCGAACATAACCAGCGATCCATTCTGCAACTTGATAATCACGCACTTTTTCAGATTTAAACATGACTCCATTTTTAGCTGCTGTTTTAGCTAGTTTTTTTCGTGTATCAAATGTTTTGTATTTGTAATTTATAACAAAAACCGTCTGATCGGAAGGTTGTTCTATATAAGATTCTAATTTGTCGAAATCCTTTAAATCTTGAGCTTCTTTTAAAACAACTAATTTCCGTTCTGACATCATAGGATAACCCTTACATTCCGAAACAATGTTCAAAACTTCAGAATCTTTCCCATACATCAAAACCTGATTGAAGTCTTTTTCGTGATCCTCTAATACATTATCAATCAAAGCTTTTGTTATTTCATCAATAAAATAACCTTCTTCACCATGTAAAAAGTAAATCTTTTCGAATTTTTTATTCTCTATGTCTCGAATAATCGACTTGTAATCCATACTGTAAAATTAAAAAATGAATTGAATATTATTTACATTTTAATACAAAAATTAGCTTTTAAATATCGTTTGATTTTTCATTCACAAAATTTCTCTTAACTATTTATTATATACATATTTAAACCGTTAACATTGAAGTATAATTTAACTTCCTATCAATTTAAATTTCTAAAAAATGTATATTTGTAAAGAATGATGAATGAAGAGCAATTAAATAATTGGTTAAATAAACGAAAGGAAAGAAGAGAGCAATTAAATGCTGCTGATTTACTTTCAAAAATGCGTTTACAAGAAATGAGCGCATTGAGTACTGCTATTACATTATTAGAAAGCACTCGAAAAGACGATCAAAAAATTGCAAATGAATTAATCAATCTTTCTCTTCCTTATTCAGGAAATTCAATAAGAATAGGTATTACTGGAGTTCCAGGCGTTGGGAAAAGTACTTTTATTGAATCTTTTGGAAAGGTATTATTAAATGCTGGAAAGCGAATTGCAGTCTTAGCAATAGATCCAAGTAGTGAATTCAGTGGTGGAAGTATTTTAGGAGATAAAACAAGAATGGAAGAGTTGTCATTAATGGACAATGTTTTTATCCGTCCTTCTCCTGCAGGAAAAACGTTAGGTGGAGTTGCCCGAAAAACAAGAGAAAGTATTCTTTTATGTGAAGCAGCTGGATTTGATATAATCCTAATAGAAACAGTTGGAGTAGGTCAATCTGAAACCATGGTTCATTCAATGGTTGATTTCTTTCTATTATTAATGCTCGCAGGTGCAGGAGATGAATTACAAGGAATCAAACGTGGAATTATGGAAATGGCCGACTCTTTGGTAATCACGAAAGCTGACGGCGATAACATTCAAAAAGCAAAATTGGCAAGTCGAGAATATCAAAATGCGATGCACTTATTTCCACCAAACCCAAATGGTTGGATCGCAAAAGCAATGACGTGCAGTTCTGTTCAAGGTGAAAACTTAGAACAGGTTTGGCAAACGATAGAATCTTTTATTAATCAAACAACTTTAAATGGTTGGTTTTCAAAGAAAAGACATATACAAGATAAATTTTGGTTTCAAGAGACGTTGAAAGATTTAATTTTGGACCGATTTTTTCTAGACGAAACAAATGAACATGAAATTGCACAAGCAGAATCTGATGTGATCGATGGTAAAATATCGTCTTTTCAAGCTGCTGAAAATGTATTTCAAACGTATATAAATAAACAAAATGGAACAAAACTTTAAGATCGAAGGAGAATACATTGAATTAATTCAACTTTTAAAAGCAATTGGATTAGCACAAACAGGCGGTCATGCCAAAATGATTGTTGATGAAGAGATGGTCGTTAGAAATGGAGAAATAGAAACCAGAAAACGTGCAAAATTAATTCCCGGAGACATTATTCAAGTTTTAGACAATAAAATAATTTTAGAATAAAATGAAAGCGATTATTACACTAACATTGTTGTTAGTCTTCTTTAACAGCGCATCCGCTAAAAAAGTTACTGATATTAGTTTTGAAATTGACTCTTCTTCATTTGGAATCAATAATACAATTGGAATTAAGGTGAATTTAATTCATAAAAGAGGAAATCCAACAATATTAAAACCGAACGAATCATCTATGAAATGGCGTAAAGTTCGAGTTACTGCTGATCATCTTATCAGCTTCAATCAAGGAGTTTTATGCTTTAACCAGGGCGAAATAACGGCTTCAAATAATACAATGAATATTGAAGTTAATTATGATAATACTCATTCCTATAAGCTTAAAATTCGTTTACCATATGTGAAAGGCATGATAATTCTTTCAAATTACATCTTTGCAAATGACCTAAAACCATTGGAATACGAATTAATTTTTAGCAATGGTAAAACAGCTGCTCCAAATGAAAAATTATTTCCAGAAGCAAATTTTATGAATGTTTCAGCAAAAGAAGTAGAGATGATTGGTTCATCTATTCAAATAAAAATTAGTGAACCTGCAACGACTGAAACTGTCAAATTAAGTTTAAAAAATAGATTAACAAATCAACTATTAGGAGAAAAATCTTTAATTATAGATTATCCAACAACTTGTCAAATTTTAGCTTCAGGTTCAGATGGCTATAATGGCACAAACGGAAATCCAGCTAAAAACTATTCAGAAAATGGTTTACCTGGAACAAATGGTGAAAACGGAACAAATGCGTTAGATGTTAAAATAGTAGCTAAAGTTCGCAAAGTAAACCAAACATCTTTCGTTTCAATTCATTCGTATTTATCAAATGGTAAAAGCAACACTTACTTAATTAAATACATCGGTCAACCGATTATCATAAAAGCTAACGGAGGAAACGGTGGGAATGGTGGAATAGGAGGGAAAGGCTCTGATGGTTTGATTGATACTACTAAAAACATCAATTCACCGAATGGTGGAAATGGAGGTAATGGTGGAAATGCTGGTCATGGAGGAAATGCTGGTAAAATTTCTTTTGTTTTTGATAATACTTCGGGTGACATCTCTAATTTATTTTCAGTAGAAAATCATCCGGGTCTACCTGGTCAAATTGGCCTTGGAGGTAAAGGAGGTAAAGGAGATAACAAAAAAACAAAACTTATTGGAACGATCTTGAAAATTAAGGATGGTTTTAGCGGAACAAATGGCCAAGCTGGAATCAGTGGTAAAACTGCCGAAATTGTCCCAATCAAGTTAATAACCATAGATGAGTGGAATAAACTAGTCAATACAGGTATTTGAAAAATTGA
>JAJTEO010000118.1 GCA_021300395.1 Fluviicola sp.
AGCAAAGTACTTGTTAATGACCCAAAAGATCATTACATCATCGTGAACCCAAAAGTTGTTCCGAATAATAATACCATCATTAATCCGGATAAGATTCAATCTATTATTTTAGCTCAAAAAGATGTAGTAGTTGTTACCCCTCAAGTGAATTCAAATGTTTTCTACAACAATGGGAAATCTCAAATTTCGGGTCTTTCTGTTGGCATCAAACCAGATGAAGCTAATTTGATGTATGATATCAAATCTTTTATGGTTGAAGGGAATTTTGATTTGTTGAAATCGAAACCAAATGGAATCGTAATTGGAAGCGGAATTTCGGAAAAAATGAATCTTTCGGTGAATGATAATATCAATTTAACTTCATCAAAAGGAATCAATCGAACATTTAAAATAGTTGGGATTTTCAAAACAAATAATTCAGTTACGGATAAAAGTAAATCGTATATCAACATAGCTGCATCACAACAATTATTGAAACAAGGAAATTCATACATAACAGACATTAATGTCAACATTAAAAATCCTGAAAAAGCAGAAGAAATTGCAAAAAAAATCAGCGATTTAACAGGGTATAAAGCGGAAGGTTGGAAACAAGCGAATGAAACATTAATGGCAACAAATAAGATGAGAAAAATGATTATCACCTTTGTCTCATTGACCATTTTACTTGTAGCTGGTTTTGGAATTTACAACATTTTGAATATGACTGTCTCTCAAAAGATTAACGACATTGCGATCTTAAAAGCAATGGGTTTTAAAGGAAAAGATGTTATTCGAATATTCGTTACCCAAGCTGTTACAATTGGTTTAATGGGTGTGATTGCCGGAGTAATAATGGCGACTATATTAATTACCTTACTCAAGCGGGTTTATTTGGGAGGAGACATTGGCTATTTCCCTGTTGATTATGAACCTACAAAATTTGTACAAGGCGTAGTGATTGGTTTAATAATCACCTTTTTTGCAGGATACATTCCAGCTAAAAAAGCCGCTAAAATTGACCCTGTTGATATATTCAGAAAATAAGAAGAAAAGTAAAGATGGAAACGATTTTAAAAACAGAACAAATCAATAAATTCTTCTACGATCCAGTTGAATTTCAAGTCCTAAAACAAATTGAATTTGAAGTAAAAAAAGGAGAGTTTTTGTCGATGATTGGAAAATCAGGAAGTGGTAAATCTACTCGTTTTTCAATTTCATTACTTACTAGCCGAATTCAGTTGTTTAGAAAACGTGATGATTCCTGCTATAAAATTGGGAAAATTAAGCGAACAAGAAATCGAAGCAAGAGCCTACGAAAAACTAAAAATGCTTGGTTTACAGGATCAAGCTCTTAAACCCGCAAGTAAATTGTCAGGTGGTCAACAACAACGTGTTGCAATTGCTCGAGCACTAATTAACGACCCTTTAATCATAATGGGCGATGAACCAACAGGAAATTTAGACAGTAAAAACACGGATATTGTTTTCGATATTTTCCAAGAATTGACTCGATCGTATGGACAAACGATCATCGCAGTAACCCACGACGATGAATTTGCACACAAAAGTGATCGTATAATTGAAATGAAAGATGGGGAAATTCTCCGTTAAAGTTGATTTAAATTTTACTTCAAGGATTTAAACTTTTCATTACCTTTAAGAAATAAATTTTGAGCAAAATGAAAACAGCATTAATTACAGGAGCATCTAGTGGAATTGGTTATGAATTAGCAAAAATTCACGCTGAAAAAGGTGGAAATTTAGTGTTAGTTGCTCGAAATAAAGCAAAATTAGATGAATTAAAAGTTGAGTTGGAAAAACAATTCAATGTTTCAGTTTATACGATTGGAAAAGATTTATCTGTTGTAGATGCTGCTTTAGAAGTATTTAATGAAACTACTGAAAAAGGAATTCAAGTTGATTACTTAATCAACAATGCTGGTTTTGGAGAATACGGAATGTTTTCTGAAACAAGTTGGGAAAAAGAGCACCAAATGATTAATTTAAATATCACAGCGTTGACTCAATTTACAAAATTGTATTTAAAAGACATGTTGAAACGCAAAAGTGGTAAGATTATGAACGTTGCTTCCACTGCAGCATTTGTTCCTGGCCCAACGATGGCTGTTTATTGTGCTACTAAACCTTATGTTTTGAGTTTTTCAGAAGCTTTAGATAATGAAGTCAGAGAATTCGGTGTGACTGTAACAGCGCTTTGTCCTGGAGCTACTGAAAGTGGTTTTATGGCTGCAGCATCAGCTGAAAACAGTTCGTTATTCAAAGGAAAAAAATTACCAAGTTCTAAAGAAGTGGCTGAATATGGTTACAACGCAATGTTAAAAGGAAAACCAGTTGCAATTCATGGCTTTATTAATCAAGCTTTAGCATTCTTTGTGAGATTAATGCCAAGAAAATTAGTGGTAAAAGTGAGTAGAAAGGTAATACAATAGATTAATCTTTAAATTCAACGATTTTCGTTGTAATCCTCTTTTATTCTCAAGGGAAAAGATGTAAAATCAAATACTTTAGAAAAACGCTCTCACCTCCATTCCGCCAGAATGTATGGTTCTGTTTCCGATAGATTTACGTCCGTTATATTGAAAAGAGATTTGTAATTTTTGAGATACAGAACGTTGGTAACTCAGATTCCAAGTGTAATTGACACCTGGACGAAGTGCTTCTAACATTTCAAATCCTAAAGCTGAATTTTGATTTCCTGAATATTTGATATTAATCATACTAAAGGTTCCTTGAAAACTCCCTTTTTCAGCTTGATTGAATTTAAATGAAGTTCCCAATTCATGAACGATAGAGGTATCTCCACCGTATTCTTTTGCGTTTAATTTGTTGGAATATCGACCATCAATTGAGATCCTGAAAGTAGTCGTTGGTTGAAAAATAATGCTTGGTTTTATGAAGTAATAATTCAAATAAAAATCTCTTCCTGAAGTGTAATCAACTTTTGAAACTTTTATCCCTTTTTGAGCTGTAGCTTCTAATGTTATTACTTTTTTAATATTTGCTCTTAATGCAACTTCTTCGTATGTATTTTGCTTAGAATCAAATCCACTTGCTAGTAAATTTTTACTTCTTGTATCTTGATTGGTGAATTCACCTCCGAAAATACTGGAATTCCGATTGAAGAATAAAGTGTTTCGAATATTTGAAGTTGTCGCTAATAAGTTGACATCTTGAATGGTAGATGAAAATGGATTAAAAGCTTCTGCTCCTTGAAAAAGATTCGTTTTCCGATTAATTCTGATTTTAGCTTGATTTGAAAATTTCGTAATTACTCTGAAAAAAATAGATTTCTTTGATGACCAAATTCGTTCCGGTTTCAAAAATAAACCTTGATTCAACTCATTAGAATAAGTTTTAGTGTATTGATTACTAGGAGAAAAAATACGAATATAACTCGCCTGATCAATGTATTGTGCAATTTCAAATTCATTCAAATCTTTTACGCCATCACTGTTATAATCAATCCAAGTATAAATTCCTTGTCCATCATTTACTTTGATGTAAACGATTTCTCTTTTCAATTCCAAGCCTGAACCTATTTCGTAAAAATTATTCCAAGTAACAGCGCCTTTCCAAGCTTTCAATTCATAATCAATTCTTCCTAAAAGTGTATTTTCAGGTGTTTGATTTAATAGATAAGAATTCAATACTTTTAATTCACGGTAACTTGTAACAATGTTTAAGGATTGATTTTTTAGTTTCATGATTTTTATTTCACCTCCTGCTGTTCTTGCTTTTGCTACTGGAGTTAAGCGTGAACTATCTGAACGTTGATCGAATCGTTCTCTATAAAAGATTGTGAAATTATTATTGGTAGAATCTCCACTAGCTAAATAAAATTGATAATCATAAAATTGATAACTCGTCAATTGTAACAACTGAGGAGATTTATAATTATTCAACTCATGATCATCTTTAAATCCAATTCGTAAAGCATTAAATGACTTTGAAACATCTACTTTATGTCGAACGAATTCATTTTTATCAATCGCTTGACTTACTAAATAACTACCATCCCAAGTCGACGAAAATCCATTTTGATTCCATTTACCAGACGTTTTTCCTCTAAAACCATTGTAATTCGTTCCAATCAAAAATTGTTGACCTTCTATGTTAATATTTCCGTACGATCTATTTTTGAAATTAGTACCTAACGTCGTTGCTAATTGATTCCCTAAATAACCTTTATCACGAGTATTCCAATCACGGTCAAATTCAACTGCTCGATATTGTTCGATTGGACTGAAATTTTTATCCAACGACTCGATTTCTACTTTAGATTCTAATTCCCATTTTGAAGTTTCTTTATTTCCGAGCGGAACAGTTCCGATTAGTCTTGATCGAACTGCTACTCCAGCATCATCTTTTCCGTCTAACGTAGAAAAAGTATTCAAATCATTTTTAGAATAGGCAACTTCGGTATCAAACTTTAACTTTTTGGTTAATTGATAGGAAACTCCAGATGCATACAATTGTTTTTGTTTTGGAGTATAAATTAACTTGAAAGGCGCATAATCACCTTGTGAAACACCACCGATTGGTGCAACCCATTTATAGACTTTTCCAAAAGGCCCAAAATAGCTAAACTTATAATCCCCTTTTTCTTGACCTACAAATTGAAAAGTTGCCTTGTATAAAGCAGAATCTTTATTCGCAGTGAAAACCAACACAGAATCGTATCCCAATGAATCTCTCAAAGCATACAAGATTTGATTGTCCAAATAACCAACTGAGTCAATACTCAATGTTCTTGCGGCTAATAAATCATCTCCAATACCAGCTAACAATTGCTTTTGACTCAGTGAAAGTTGTTGTTGTAAAGGTTGATTTTTAGCATCTTGCTCTGAATATAAATTCAACCAGAAATTCAATTTTTCTGATGAGTAAGTGGTCGAACTTTGAAATAACGAACTGAAAATCAATTCAGAAGTATTGTAATTGATCGTATAATCAAACTCTTGTCCACGTTTTAATAATCGCCCGTCGATAAATACATTTTCTGTTCCTGACAAAACAATAATATACGGCTCATTTTCAACACCTGTTAATCGATAAGGACCTTGATTCCCTTCTATTCCTTGTATAATTTGTCGGTTAAATTTCCCTTTAGATAATGCCCCACTTACTTGAGTTTTCCATCTATGCAAAGAATCTTCTCCCCATTGATATTCAGTTGTTAAACCTTGAGCTCTTTTTCGATAAGTCATAAAATAACCTGTAGGTTTTTTCAACCAAAAATCTCCAGCAATTAACTTAAAACGATCATTATATACTTGAATAAAAACCTGATCAAATTCTTGTAATTTATTGGTATTTCCATCTGCTTGTATTGGTAAATTATCATCCGAAACAGAAGCTAGAATTTTCAAATTAGGAGCTAGATCACCCGATAATTCTAAGTTTAATGAAGAATTTACCGATAAATTTTGATTGTTACCAAAGGAAACACCTCTTGAAATACTTCCTGTTTTGGTGATTCCGGTATTTCCAAAAATATCAGTTGACGAATATTTATCTTCAATCAAAAACTTTTCTCTATCGCCTTTTTGAGGATTGTAAATTTGATTGGTATCTCTATTTCCATATACTTTTCGAAGATTCATTGGCAAAACACGGTATGAAATCTTCACAGAATCACCACATTTTGAAAAAAGGATGAGTTTGTTTTTTGTTAAATCTAAATCATAATCCGATCGTGTTAATTGAACCATCGAACCTCCTAAACAAATAACTTTTAGCGAATTGGGATAAATGGTTAAACTATCTAAGGTAATTGTGTCAACCTTTTGTGAATAAACCTGTTCTCGATAACTTGTTTCTTGAGAAATTGCTGCAAACGATGTCAACCATAGGGTAAAAACAAACCCTAAAGTAGCAGCAAAAATATCCAATAAACGAAATTTTCGAGTCATTATCACGAAAGTACAACGTTAATTGGAGAAAATTCTTGTTTAGAAGAGAAAATTTAATCTAAATCTTCTACCAAACATTGATATGCTCGGTAATCTAAAGCCTTTAATAATTCTGCAGTTGGATGATGAATATCAAAAAAAGTGGCCGCTCCAAAATCTCCAAAAAATGCATGACCTTCTTCGTTGAACAAGGTATTGTGTGCATACAAATCTCCATGTAAAATTCCTTTCGAATGCAAATGATCCATCGCTGATTTTACACCTGAAAGGATTCGTTCTTTTTGCAATTGAGTTAAAGTAATTCCTTCTGGAAAAACATCTCGAGTACAACTTTCAAAAGAAGGTGGATTTCCCAAAACTTTATAAGTTGGAGGAATTAATTCTAAAACAATCCCTTCTTTTCCTTCTGAATGATTGACAATTTTTCCTTTCAAAGAAACTAAATTCGGATGGCGACCAACTGCTAAACAAGTGGCCAATTCATCTTCCGGATAACCGTCACTTGTCACTTCGCCTTTGAAAATTTTAATAGCAACTTCTTCTTCAATTTCATCTTTCAAAATAGCCTTTGAAATGATCCCAGAAGCACCTTGACCTAAGATTTCTTTTTGTTCAATTTTAGCCCAATCAATGACTTCAATTTCATTTGAAAAATCGGGTTTATATGTACATGGATTTCCCGAAAAAGCAAACCAAGTTAGACGAGGTAATTCTATTAACCAAAGTGGCAATTCTTTTAATTCATTTGCGGAAATTCGAAGTAATTCCAAGTTTTTACAATTCGCCATGGAATTTGGAAGTTCCTTTATTTTATTACCAGCCAAGGCAACTTTTTGAAGTTTTTCGCAATTTCCAATTGAATTAGGCAGTAATTGAATCTTATTGTTGGTTAAGATTAGCCATTGAAGTTGTTTCGGCAATGATTGTTCCGAAACATTTTGAATCAAATTCGACTTAAAACCAATCATTGTCAAATTCGGACATTTACCTAAAACTTCAGGTAATTCTGTAAATAAGTTATCCGAAAAAAAAGCAATTTTCAACTTTTTAAAACGATCAAAATCTGAAGGCAATTCACTCAATTGATTATTGGATAAATCCAATAATTCTAAAGTGTCTTCTAACTCAAATAATTCTCTAGGAAATTCGGTTAAATTTCCAGCATATTTGAAAGAAGTTGATTTTTTTGAAAATTCAATTTTCATGTCTTGATTATAAAAAAGAATGCTACCCAAATGGATAGCATTCTAATATAAATATATTTTAAAACTATTATTAGGGTTTGATTTTAACTATTTTGTTATCTTTCAAAACTACAATGTAAGAATTATTCTTCTTTTTTGATTCAATCAATTTTTTATAAGACAAATCTAATCCTTCAAGTATTTTTTTTCGAGTTTCTTGAAAATCTTCTTTACTTTTCATTATACAAACTTTTAATTAAATTATACTTTTCGAAATTAATGACTTCTATTTCATTATACAATCCCTTTTCTGCAACCAATTCATAATTTCCCTCTGAATTGTCAAAAATCATTACATCATCAACTAAAGGTATGTAAATATCGAATAAATTTTTGACACCTCCAAAATATCTTCTTTCTATAATCGTATCATCAATATTATGCCCTCCTTCTTCAACTCTAATCGCAACACGCTGTTTAGCTAATGAGACATTTTGAAGCCAAAAAAACAACAACACAACCTTGTATCCTTTAGATTGAGCTAATTTAATTTTGTTTTTATAACTTTTAGTTGACAGTGTAGTTTCAAATGCAAAACTCTTATTTTGATCTAACAAATCATTTATACGTTGTAACATAATTCTACCTGCCTCAATAGAAACTGCTTCAGGCTGAAAAGGCGATAAACCTTTTGCAATTTCATCTGCATTTACGAATTCTTTACACTCTAATATTTCGGGTAAAACATTATAAGAAGCAGTTGTTTTTCCAGCTCCATTGCACCCAGAAATAATATATAATTTGTTTTGATTCATTAAGATTATTAAACCGTTACTCTTTGCTCAGGAAATAAAGAAAGTAATCCTTCTTCAGAAGCATCACATACACCTCTTTCTGTAATGATTTTTGTCACCAATTTTGCTGGAGTAACATCAAAACCATAATTACTTGCTTGAGTCGTTTCTGGGCAAATTAAAACAGATTCAATTTTTCCACTTTCTCCTTTACCAATCATGTAACGAACCTCATCTTGGTTTCTTTCTTCGATTGGAATTTCTTTCAATCCATCGTTGATTGTCCAATCCAAAGTTGTTGAAGGTAAAGCAACGTAAAATGGTACGTTGTTATCTTTTGCTGCCAATGCTTTTAAATAAGTTCCTATTTTATTTGCCACATCACCTTGACGAGTTGTTCTATCTGTTCCAACAATCACCATATCTACAAAACCATGTTGCATCAAATGTCCGCCCGCATTATCAACTATTAAAGTATGTGGAACGCCGTGTTTCGTTAATTCGTAACACGTCAAATTTGAACCTTGATTTCTTGGTCTTGTTTCGTCTACCCAAACATGAACTTTGATTCCTTTTTCAAGCGCTTGATAAATTGGCGAAGTGATTGTTCCCCATTCTACACAGCCTAACATTCCTGCATTGCAATGTGTCAAAATGTTTACAACTTCACCATTTTTACGATTTGAAATCTCTTCAATAATAGGTAATCCATGAACTCCAATCATACGACAAGTTTCTACATCTTCCTCAACAATCGCTTGCGCCATTTCCCAACTTGTTTGTAAGAAATCTCCTTCGCAATTATCTAAAGCATCTAACATTTTGTCTAACGCCCAGAACAAATTAACAGCCGTTGGTCTTGAAGCACGTAAATCAGAAAATGCTTGATCTAAAAATGAACCATCCAATTCTTTTTCAACCATTTCACGCACTGCTAAGTAAATACCGTAAGCAGCAGTAGCTCCAATGAGAGGAGCACCTCTAACAGTCATATCTTTGATTGCAATTTCTGCGTCTTTGTATGTTTCCAATTTTACCACAACAAATTCATGCGGTAATTTACGTTGGTCAATCACTTCTACAAACCTATCTTCAGTAGGCCAAATTGTTCTGAATTTACTCATTTCATATTAGTTTTTAGTCAATAGGCATTAGTCAATAGTCGCTTCTATTTTCTAAATTGCTATTGTCTAATTTAAATGTCAATCTTTAATTTATTATCACAATTTCGCTAAAATCAGCGACTGTTTTTTCCCATTTTGAATCCGTTCCTGGACGAACCAATTGAACAGTTTGATATCCTACTTCATTTGCTGCTTCTAATTCTTCAACGATATCCGATAGGAAAAGAATTTGACTTGGCTCTAGATCTAATTTTGTAGCAATTTTAGAATATGTTTCTATTTCTCTTTTCCCTCCAGTTGTTGTGTCAAAATAAGCTGAAAAATAAGGAGTTAAATCGCCTGCAACACTGTAACCAAAAATCAATTTTTGAGCAGCAATTGAACCAGAAGAAAAAACACCCATTTGAATGTTATTTTGTTTCCAAATCAATAATTGATCTGCAACCTCATCATAAACATGCCCTTTAATTTCACCTGATTGATATCCTTCGTTCCATAAAATCCCTTGTAAGGTTTTCAATGGAGTGATTTTTTTATCTTCCAAACTCCACTTTAAAAGTTGAGCAATTATTTCATCGTCATTCGATAAAGTAATTCCTTCTGCTTTTGAGATTTCAATTGTTTGTTGAAATGCATCTTTCACCTCATCCAACGAAGTTAAGTCCTTTAATTTATGAATGTTATTTCGAAAATATGGAAACAAGACTTCGTATACAAAAGAAACTGATGTTGTTGTTCCTTCGATATCGGTTAAAACAAATTGTACGTTGCTGAAATTCATTCTACAAAGATAAACGTTCTAATGAAATAATATTTTCAAAATGGAATAGTTTTTGAAGTCAATTTATAACTTTATCAAAAAAATTACGATGAAAACACTTCTTGTACTATTAACTCTAATCATTTCATTGAAAAGCATTTCTCAAAAATCACAATTTGCATTTTATCTTCCGATTGATGTTCCTGTAAAAACAGTCATGCCGAATATGAATACAGCAGTTGGATTTGGTTTTTCCTTTGGATACAGACCTGTATTTGGTTTTCCAATGATTGCTGAATTTAAGTCAAGTTTTGGAACTTTTGCCTCAGAATATCAATCAGCGCAAGTTCAGTTGTATGACTATAATCCAACGACAAATGTTCATTCAGAATTTAAAAGCCGATTTAATAAATATTTAATTGGAACAAAATGGTTAATTGGTTATGACATCAAAACCATTCGTGCTTTTGTAACTCCACAAATTGGATTGGCAAACTTTAGAACGATTTCCTCTTATAATTTTAATGATCCTAACAGTCAAAATCAGACAGGTCGAAAACTTGCTCAGCGAAATCTTAATCCTATTTATGGTCTAGATTAAAGAAGATGCCCTTTATACAGCACTTCCAAATAAATACATTTATGAAAATTATTACACCGAAGTCTATACATCGAAACTCAAAATGTGGGGATTGAATATTGGCTATGTGATTAATTTTGAACCGAAGGATGAATAAGATATTTTACATTAAAATAATCTTAGTATAAATTCTTCGATTAACTTTGCATTATGGAACAAAGAGAAGATAAATTAAAGGAGGTAATCTCCCACGCAAAGGAATATGGATTTGTATTTCCATCTTCAGAAATATATGATGGTTTAGCAGCTACTTATGACTATGGTCAATTGGGTTCTGAATTGAAAAACAACATCAAAACATATTGGTGGAAAGCAATGGTGCAAATGCATGAAAACATTGTCGGTATTGATGCTTCTATTTTCATGCACCCAACTACTTGGAAAGCTTCAGGTCACGTTGATGCTTTCAATGATCCATTGATTGATAATAAAGATTCTAAAAAAAGATATAGAGCAGACGTTTTATTAGAAGAGCACATCGAAAAAATTCGTCAAAAAATTGAGAAAGAAGTTGAAAAAGGATTGAAACGATTCGGTGATGCTTTTGATGCAGATCAATTTAGAGCGACAAACCCAAATGTACTTCGTAACGCTGAGAAAATTACATACATCGAAGATAAGATGCGTGTAACTTTGGAAAACAATGATTTGGAAGGATTAAAAAACTTAATCGAAGAATTAGAAATTGTTTGTCCAATCAGTGGATCTAAAAACTGGACAGATGTTCGTCAATTCAATTTGATGTTCTCTACAGAAATGGGATCAGTTGCAGGAGATGCTTCTACAATTTACTTACGTCCTGAAACTGCTCAAGGTATTTTCGTAAACTTCTTGAACGTTCAAAAATCAGGAAGAATGAAAATTCCATTTGGTATTGCTCAAATTGGTAAAGCTTTCCGTAATGAAATTATTGCTCGTCAGTTCATCTTCCGTATGCGTGAATTCGAACAAATGGAAATGCAATTTTTCGTTCGCCCTGGTGAAGAAATGAAATGGTATGAATACTGGAAAAATACGCGTATCCAATGGCACAAAGCATTAGGATTAGGTGAACAACATTACCGTTTCCATGATCATATCAAATTAGCGCATTACGCTAATGCTGCTGCAGATATTGAATTCAATTTCCCTATGGGATTCAAAGAATTAGAAGGAATTCACTCAAGAACTGATTTCGATTTAAAACAACACGAACAATTCTCAGGTAAAAAATTACAATATTTTGATCCAGAACTAAACCAAAACTATGTTCCTTATGTAATTGAAACTTCAGTTGGTTTAGATAGAATGTTCTTAGCTGTATTAAGTGCTTCTCATAAAAACGAAGTATTAGAGGATGGTTCAGAAAGAGTTGTCTTGAATTTACCACCTGCTTTAGCGCCTTACAAAGTTGCTGTTATGCCATTGACGAAGAAAGATGGTTTACCTGAAAAAGCAAGAGAAATCATCGACGGATTGAAATTTGACTTCTTATGTACTTACGATGAGAAAGATTCAATTGGTAAACGTTACCGTCGTCAAGATGCTATCGGGACTCCATTCTCTGTAACTGTTGATCACCAAACATTGGAAGACAACACAGTAACAATTCGTGATAGAGATACAATGCAACAAGAACGTATCGCTATTGCAGATTTACATAGATTGATTGATCAAAAAGTAAATTTGAGAACATTATTGACTGTGAACACGATGAGTGAAGTGAATAATTAAAATAAAGTATACAAAACAAAAAAGCCAGAGTAATTACTCTGGCTTTTTTAGTATATAAAATTCTTATCCGTGAATCGATTCCTCTTTTCCGTAGTTCTGAATCACTCCAGCTTCGAATTCCAACCATTCTTTCCAACGTTTGTCAACATCGATGCCTTCTCCGTATTTTTTTGCAAATCCTAAGAACGTAGTGTAATGTCCAGCTTCACTTGCCATTAAATCGTAATAGAATTTTGCTAATTCTTCATCTTGTACATTGTCAGAAAGAACCTTAAAACGCTCGCAACTTCTTGCTTCAATCATCGCAGAAAATAACAAACGATCAACCAACGCTTTTTCACGACTCTCGCCTTTTTTCATGAACTTCGCTAACTCATTTACATAGTTATCTCTTCGTTCACGACCAAAAGTCAAACCTCTTTCCAAAATAATATCGTGCACCATTTTGAAATGCTCTACTTCTTCTTTAGCAATATCCAATAAAGCCGAAACTAATTCAGGTTTTTCAGAATTGTTGATGATAATCGTAATACAGTTCGTTGCTGCTTTTTGTTCGCACCAAGCATGATCCGTTAAAACTTCTTCAATATTTGATTCAACTATTTTCGCCCAATATGGGTCAGTTGGCAATTTTAATCCTAACATATACGTTCAATTTTATCGTCGATAGAAATGGTTTTGCAAAGCTACGATATTCTATTGATTAAACCATTTATGGGGTGTAAGAATTTGTTGATGAGTTTGAACCATATAAGTCATTTAAGGTCATATAAGGAAGCTGTATTGATGAATATTTATTTCCCTCCTTGAGGAGGGATTAAAGGGAGGTGAAATTTAAGATTATTTTTCTGAATTATTTTATTGAAAAAGATAACCGAACTCACCTCCCTTGATCCCTCCTTTCGAATTACTCAAGACGAGCCTCAAGGAGGGAAAATTATTATATATTCTCGTCTTTATTATTCTCTTTTGGTTTGATGATTTCTTTTGTTTTTGGATCCATCATTTCCATTAGTTTTAATCCTAATAAACCATCAAGCGCTGTTCCGCTGTTTCCGTTTTGTCCTCCACCGATTAATACGTCTGGAATTAATTTAATATTTCCTTTCGCTAATTCTTCTGTGATTTTATAACGTGTAAAGTTTTCATTACCTAAGGCTTTTACACTTAATTCATAAGATTCAGCTGTTGATTTACCAATTGCTAAGATCTTCTCAGCTTCTGCATTACCAGTTAATGAAATCTGTTCTGCTTCGGCTGCTGCTCTTAATTTAATAGATAATGAATCTGCTTCTGCTTTCGCTTTTGTCGCTTCTGCTTGTGCATGCGCTCTCAATTTTGTCGCTTCGGCTTCAGCACTCACTGCTAATTTCACACTAGCTGCCTCACCTTCTGATTTTTTCACTGCTGCATTTGCTGTTTTTTCAGCAATTTCAACACTTTGTTGCGCAGACACAATTTCTTTTTGCATATCAGCAATGGCAGTTTCCTTTTCCATTCCTTGACGTGTTTCTTGGGCTTTTTTCTGTGTTTCGTAAGTTACTTTTTGTTCTTCCGCAATTTTACGATCTGTCAATGTTTTCATCAATGATTCTGGAGGTGTAATATCTCCAATCAACGTGTCTACTGCGTTCACATTGTATTCATCCAATACTTTCTTGATGTGGAATTTCGCTGAATCTTGACGTTCTTTACGAGTACTTAAGAAAGCAATTACATCACTGTCTTGAGCCGAGTTACGGAAATAGTTACCAATTGTCGGTTCCAATACTTGAGAAACCAGATTAATCATGTTACCGAAACGAGCAATCACTTTCGGTGCTTCTGTTGTTGGTACGTGAATAATTTGAGAAACATCTAAATTAAATGGGAAACCATCTTTTGAACGTACAGTAATTGTCGATAAATTTTTATCCAAATTATGTGCTTCGCTTCTTGCACTTGCCCAATTTAATACCAAATTCGTTGTTGGAACTAATTCCACTTTCATCGTGTATTTATTGATTGGATATTTACCAGGACCTAGCGGCTCCAACCAAACACCTTTTTGACCTTTTTGAACAATGTTACCATGTTTGAAATCAGAACCTGTAAGATCTTGTCCTTCTTGTCCAATAAATGAAATCACAACACCTACATAACCAATTGGAATTTCAGTCATAGGTGTTTCTTCCAATTGAACGGCCCATGGATTGATGTTGTAAGAACCTGCCAAAATAACTTGTGGTTGAAGACCTCTGTTACCTCCA
>JAJTEO010000008.1 GCA_021300395.1 Fluviicola sp.
GGATTTATGGATGAGCCAAATAAAAAATGGAAATCAATATTCAAATGCAAAACCTTTAAAAAGTATAAATACAATAGAAAACGATGTTACACCTTGGTGGGATTCAATCTCTAAGAAATTGTATTTTTCAAATTCATGGAATGATGGTTTTGGCGGAAATGATGTCTTCTATTCTACCTACAACAATCAATTTGAAACAGCGATAAATGTAGGAATTCCAACAAATAGTTCAGCAAATGATTTGTATTTCTTCAAAGATGCTGATACTGCTTACGTTTCAAGCAATCGTTTTGGTGTGTTATTTAGTAAAAACCCGACTTGTTGCTCCGATATTTTTCAATTGAAACCTATCATCATCAAAAAACAAGAAACTGATACTATTAAATCCAAAAAAGAAACATTAGCAGAATTAAGTAAAAGATTACCTGTTACTCTTTATTTCCATAATGATGTACCAAATCCCCGTTCAACTGACAGTACAACTAAAGTAAATTATATTAATAGCTATACTGACTACCGACAGATGTTGGAACAATATCAAAAAGAATATTCCAATGGATTAAAAGATCAAAAAGCTGAAGAAGCAAAAGAAGATATTGAAAGTTTCTTTATTGAATATGTTGATCAAGGTGTAAAAGATTTAAGCTTATTTCGTGACTTATTATTGGAAGAATTAGAAAAAGGAACTAAAATAAGAGTAACCGTAAAAGGATTTGCAAGTCCATTAGCTAAAACAAAATACAATGTTAATTTAACAAAAAGACGAATAGCCTCATTAGTTAATTATTTATATGAATATCAAAATGGTGTCTTCAAACCATACATAGATAAAAATGCTCAAAATGGTGGCTATGTCGAATTTGCAGAAATACCTTTTGGAGAATACACTGCAAATCAATTGACTAGTGACAACCCCAATGATCAGAAAAACTCTGTTTATTCAAGATCTGCGGCAATTGAACGTAAGATTGAAATTCAAAGTGTTAGTTTCATTGAAGATTCAATTAAGCCTATTCAGCTTATATCAGAAAACCAATTAATTGATTTTGGGTTAGTAAAAGCGGGTAAAATATTAGAGCATGAATTTACAATTACCAATGATAGTGAAAATGAAATCACATTAGGTGAGCCTCGTATTACATGTGATTGCACACTTTTAGAAATAACCAAAAAGAATTTAGCTCCAAAAGAATCGATGAAAATAAAAATGAAATTTGATTCAAATGGATATGAAGGATTAACAGTTAAATCTTTTTATTTGAACGTATTAGGACAAGAAGGAGAACTTCGATTAATAATGAGTTCAGAAATTCAGAAGTAAAAATTAAAAACAACTTTTAGATTAATGTTGAATACATTACATTTGTAATACTATGAGTGAAAACACAATTGAAACGAGTGCTGCAAAAGCACCAAAAGAGCGTTTAAAATTTATTGACATGGCGAGATCAATCGCTATATTGTTAATGCTTGAAGGCCATTTTATTGGTTGTACTTTGGCAAATCAAGATTATTACCATAACTCACAGTCTCCAATATATTTTGCTTGGAACTTTGTTAGAGGTTTTACGGCGCCAATGTTTTTTACAGTTACAGGATTAGTATTTGTTTATTTATTATCAATGAACAAAGAAGCTGGATTTCTTAAAAATAAACGTGTATCAAGAGGTTTTAGACGTTCATTTGAGTTAATCTTTTGGGGATATGCACTTCAATTAAGCTTAATTCACATTTGGGGTTACTTTCATGGGGAATTTTCTGATTGGATGGTTGCTTTTCATGTTTTACACTCAATTGGTTTTGGTATTTCTTTCTTGCTTTTAATTTACGGTTTATTTAGATGGATTAAAAAAGGAAATTTAGCATTGTATTACTTCATCGCAGGAACAACTTTATTTGGCTTTTACCCTTTTTTCAAACATAGAGAAAACATAACTGTATTGATAGAGAAAATCGACACGTTCAGTAAAAAAGAAAGTAATACAATTACTAGAACTGAATATGATGATGTAAAATACTTACTATATCAATTAAATAAAAAAGAATTAGAAACTTTCAAATTAGAAAAAGTAAAAGGGTTCTTTGAAAAAACAAAGCATTCAAATTTACATCAACTTGCTACACTACATTCTTTCAATAAAAAGAATTTGGAAGTAGAGGTAAAAGAAGCAACGGGACATAATACATTTTACCCTCTACATGCTCCAATGTTTATTCAAAACATGTTTTATGGACCACATTCAGTGTTCCCTATTATACCTTGGTTAGCATTTACTTTTTATGGTGGAATGGTTGGCGCTTTACTTCATAGATATCAAGAACATGTCAAAAAAACATGGTTTCCTTTAACATTCATTGGTATGGGATTAATCCTAAATTTATTTGGATGGACTGCGTTCAGAACAATTGATTCAATATCTAAAGCAATACATTTTCACGATGATTTAGACTTTGTAAGTAACGCATGGTTATACGGAAGGGTTGGTCAGGTATTGATTGTACTAGGAATATTAATGTTTATTGAGAAATATTTCCACATTAAAGAATCTCTTTTCCTAAAAGTTGGACAAAATACATTACCAATTTACGTTATACATTGTGTTGTATTATACGGAGGAATTTTTGGAGTTGGACTTAAAAATTTATATGCCGATCAATTAACTCCTTATCAAGCGATACCAGGTGCGATTGTATTCATTGCTACATTCGTATTAATGATAAAGTACTGGGAACTTATTACAGGTGCTTGGGATAATTTAAAAATGAAAATTGTAGGTCTATTCACTAAATAAAATCTAAAGAATCTACAAATTTATTAACTGTAATTAGTAATCTATAATTTGCAATCTGCAATCAGATTATTATATTTTCTTCTTGGAAGTAGGATTCTTTTTTGGTGATGATTTTTTAGGCTTTTTAGGCTTTTTGGGAGCTTCATAAGTTACTTTACGATTAATTGTTCGAATACCGCATTCATCATCTACAGTTAACTTAATTATATATGTCCCTGGTTTATGATATTCATATGAAACAACAGGTTCATTAGATGTTTTTCCATTACCAAAATCCCAGGTAACCGATTTTGCTTTAGGGAAATTAGATTTACATATAGCCATATATTTCACATTTTTTGTTCTGAAATATTTAACCGAAGACGTATTTAAATCTAAATTGTAAACTTTAAAATTTTTCAAAACCACATCAGCAGCAGCCTTTTGTATAATATCGGCATTATCAGTGCTAATTGTTGATGTTAATGCTCCTTCAGGAGATTCATTGAAAAGCGATGCATAAAAAGTACAAGCTGATAAATAAGAACCTAATCTATTAGGATGCGCCTCATCTTCAACATATAAATTTAAATCTGGGTGAGTGCTAACCACTTTTTTCCACACCATACCAACTGGTACAATTGGAATGTTATAAAAATCGCTTATATATTTATAGCCACTAATTATACTATCCTGCATTTTTTCATAAGAATTAATATCATCTCTTTCTGAAAATCCTTTTTTATATCCCCATGTATTGTAAAAATATAAATTTGTACAGGCATTATTTAAACGAATCGTATCAATGATTTGATTAATATATGGAATTGTAGCAGTATCAATATATTCTTTCGGATGACTTAATTCACGACTATAGCCTTGGAGAACAATGTAATCCCATTTTCTACTATTTATTTTAGCAAACATATCCATACGAGTAGTATGAACTCTAAAAGATGCTCCTGCTTGAGTATTTTTCTCAACATGAATCGCTTTACCTTTTGACACCGCAATTTTACTAAATATAGAAGGCATATCATTCATGTGGGTAAAGCTATTCCCAATAAATAAAATACTCAATGAATCAGACTTTTTAGTTTGAGCAGTTAATGAAAAGCTACTCACTAAAATTAAAGTAAAAAACAAAAAACGCAATAATTTCATGCTAAAAGCTTTATGATTTACGTATTAATGAAGAAATCTCTGCTAATTCATCATTAGAAACTTGAAGCTTTGGTCCTGAAAAATTCATATCTGAGATAGAATTCATCGGTATCAAATGAATATGTGCATGGGGTACTTCAAGACCAATGATTGAAACTCCGACCTTTTTACATGGAATAGCTTCTTTAATCAATAAAGCAACTTTTTTTGAGAAAACAATCAAATCAGCCAAATCAGTATCCGCCATGTCAAAAACATAATCAGTTTCAATTTTAGGAATAACTAATGTATGACCTTTAGCAAGTGGAGTAATATCCAAAAAAGCTAAATGTTTATCATCTTCAGCTATTTTATGACATGGTATTTCACCATTGATTATTTTAGAAAAAATTGAACTCATTATCTACTAATTTCCAAAATTTCAAAATTAATTATACCATTTGGAGTTTGAATTTCCGCAATATCACCTTTTGATTTACCCAATAGACCTTTACCAATTGGTGAATCCATTGAAATTTTCTTAGCTTTTAAATCAGCCTCATTTTCTGCAACTAAAGTATATTCGACCTCCATACCTGATGAAACATTTTTTATTTTCACTTTAGATAAAATAAAAACTTTTGAAGTATCAATTGTAGATTCATCGATAATTCGAGCATTAGAAATAATTAATTCCAATTTTGAAATTTTCATTTCCAACAATCCTTGAGCTTCTTTTGCTGCATCATATTCAGCATTTTCAGATAAATCTCCTTTATCTCTAGCTTCAGCAATTTGATTAGAAATAGATGGTCGTTGAACTGTTTTCATTTCATGAAGTTCTTTTTTCAACCTCGCTAATCCATCTTCAGTATAATATGTAATTTGTGACATTATCATTACGGTTTAAGTAAACAAAAACAAGAGAGCCCATAGGGACTCTCTTGCTCTAACAAAGATATAAAATTCTTTTTATTTAATACTAATTGTTGTTCCAAAAGTATGGATAACACCAAATATTCCAGCAAAACGTGCGCAATATTCAAGACCCAAAGCACTTTTGTTTTTACCTACTAATGCATCAACTGAAAAACCTGCACTTGGTCCAACCAAAGCATTTGATCTGTTAACTGAAGAAAAAAGATATTTCTCATAAACATAACCAGCCTTAACATTAAATGCTATTTTCTCTTTAGACATTACGAAATCTAAACCTGCTCTATATTGATCATATGAGAATGAATTAGCTGTGTAAGAACCAGCAGCTATTAATTTAGTGTTTTCATTGAAAATGAAATCATATGATGCTCCAATATTCAACAAAGATGGTAATTCAAAATTTTGAACTCTTTGTTGTAAAGAAGTTGTTTGATCTGTATTTTCAATTGTAGCTTGCTTACCAATACCATCACCTTTAAATTTCATAGTCGGTCCAACATTTTTCAATGTAATACCAAATTTAATATGATCTTTCTCTCCAGTTACGTATCGGATACCAGCATCAAAAGCAACACCTGTTGATTTCAAATTTGAAATACTTTCAGAAATAACTTTCATGTTTACACCAGCATGAATCGAACTTGAAAACGAACGAGCAAAACCAACATTAAAAACATTAATTCTTGGTGAGAAAGTACCAATACCTCCTTCAGGGTTTGCTACAGTTGTAATATCAATATCACCGAAGTTCATTGATTGAATACTTACAGCGATAACAGTATTATCTGAGATACGTTGAGCAAAACCAGCAGAATTGAATGCAATGTTAGCACTCCCCATCCAATTTGTATAATTGAATTTTAATTGTGTTTTATCTGTAAAAGCTAAACCAGCAATATTTGTAAAAGTTGCTTCTAATCCATTTGTATTCGCAACACCTGCATCACCCATCGCACTACTTCTAGACCAAGGATTAACCAATAAACTTGGAGCACCTGCAGAACCAGATCTGTCTTCATTTCCGGCCATTGCTACTAAACTAGTAAGCAATGTTCCGAAAATTAAAGATTTTGTTATAATTGAATTTTTCATTATTATAAATTTTATATCAACTATTAAATACCATGTAAATCAACTTGTCTCATACCACCGAAGAATTTAATAACTCTTTCTCCAACTCCTGGTACTTCAACATGTATTAAATAAACACCACTTGAAACAGCAACACCAATTTGATTATTTAAATCCCAATCAATTGAAGTGATTTCACTATCTTTTTTGAATGTTCTCATCAATTTACCATTAACACTGTAAATTCTTACAGTACATTTTTCAGGTAAATTTGTGATTTTAACACGTGTATCAACTCTGTTTCTTTCATACTCAGAATAAGCATAGTAAGGATTAGGAACAACATTGATTAATTTTAATCCGTCAGCTAAAGCGTCAGAAACACCTCTTTTAGTTGACATTGTATTTGTGTTCCAAGAATACATTGGTTTACCACCATTTTTACCTGTAGCGTTAAAGTTTTTGTATTCTTTGTTAACTCTTAATTTGATTGTAACATCACATGCTAACAATTTTTGACCCGGAGTTAATACTGGATTAGCAACCCAAGTTAAAGAACTGTATAAACTACGTTTTAATCCAGCATTATTACCTGCTTCAATTTGAGTCATCAAATTATAAACTTCATTGTTTGTTTCATTGTAAGCACCTAAATCATAATAAACAGAAGATGTTTTGTTTATCTCTAATTGTTTGTAGCTGTAAATGTAAACAGCATGTTGACCACCGAATATAGGATTACCACTGTTGTCAGCAAAATTAGCAGTAGGATTCCAAACCATATCTGCTCCGTTATCTTGAGCTAAGAATGAATTCTCACCAAATGCCATGTACAATCTAGCTCCTGTTTCAATATCAATTGCATATCCAGGGAACCAACCCATACCTGTGCCTGATCCATCAGCAACACCTTCTTTATTAACGCTACTACTTTTTCTAAGAGCTCCTGCTTTAGCTCCTCCAACAGTTAAATTAACGTCTCTACCTAATTCAAACACAGGACATCTTGTCCATTTTGATTTATCATTTGTTAAAACGATATCTATACTTGGTAAAGCGGCAATAGTACTATTTGTTCTAGAATTTCCTGGATTTGGAATTGTAGCTGTAATTGGCATTTCGTAATATGCTAAAGGCATATAATCACACTGATATCCTGTTAATCTATGAGGTGCAACTGCTCCTCCAGCCATTTTTGCATATTTACGTTCAAGATCAACTGAACCTTCATCTTTATAACACCATGGGTTTCTATAAAGTAAGGCTACACTTGAATCAGCCACTGGTGCATCATAAGCTCCAGCTCTAATCCAGTTTGTTGGATAGAATGCACCGTCATCAGGAACACCGTACATCCATCGTGTAGATGAATCTGCAAATGTTACACTAGAAGTAATAGGTGTAGTATATAATAAATTTGTAGTCGTTCCAGTATATTTCTGTTGTTTAATCTCAACTGAAACTCCCCATTGAGGAATTAATTGCTCATTACTTTCTGTAATTTTAATTGATGAATTAACTGAATCAATTAAAGAACCACCTTCAAAATCGTATCTGTAAATTGTCCAACTTGCTGTGTCAGCACCATTTAAATTTAAAGCGCCAGATTGAGGGGCAACATAGTCTCTGAATTTTAATTCAAAATAACCATCAGCAACATTTAAAGGATCAATAACTTTAACATTTATTGGACCACCTTGATTTTCGTACACTGGTTTATCTAAAAATCCTAACTGAACAATTTTATCTTTAGAATCTTGAGTTAATTCTAAATTACGATTACCGTTACCTGTTCCATCTAAACGAGTAATTAATGGAGAATCACCATAATCAGCAAATACATTTGTACCATCTGCTTCCAAAGTTGGGTTATGAGGAACAGCACTTACTGGTTTAATTTGAACACCATTAAATCCAAGACGAGAAGAAATGAAAGGAATTTTTTGACCATCTAATAAAAGAGCATCATTTGGATCATATTTCTTATATTGGTTGTAAGCATAAGCAACAGCCACATAGTAATAAGTTTTATTATTTACCAAAGTATTTGTTCCACTAGCAAAAGCATCTTTTGTCAATTTAAAAGAATGTTTAATTCCAGTATTTGATCCGTTTACTTTCAATTTAGGATTATCAAAACCTAAACCTTCATCATACTCAAAATTAATTAATTTAGAAACACCATTTTGAATATCGCATTGTGCAACCAAACGAGCTTTATCTTCATTACCAATATCAGCAGCTGATGAAGACTCATTTTTTAACTGATAAATCATGTATCCTTCAAAAACGTAAGTTTTCATTTCATCTGTTACAACTGTACCATCATTTAATGTATCCATTGTAATGTTGATTTTATCAACTTCACTATATTTTTCTTTATAGTTATTTGAAGAAGATGGATTATCTAACATTAACACTAAACCATTTTCCAACTCTTGAATCGTTAATTTTGGAGCCATCGGTGGATCTAAAATTTTAAAACAGTTATCAAATAATGCTTGTGCTTTTGTATCCGCTTTTTTCAAAGCAGCAACTGAAGCATATGCAGAACCTTCAGTACCTCTACCGTAAACAATACCAACAGTAATGTTATTGAATGCACCTGGTTTTAATGTAAATGGACCAGCAGACTGTACGAAACGTCTATCTCCAGCTGGATTACCTGCAGTTTTTTCAGACCATTGATCGTTTACAATCGCACCTTGTGTTGCCCAACCTAAATCATCAGAATCATCTGGGAAAATATAAGACGTAACCGTTCCTGAAGGAGCTTGTCCAGCTGCACCATAAGTCATTGCAACACTATTCGCCCAATTACCTTTCATAAAATTATAATACTGTGAAGCAGTAGCAGGATCTTTAAATGGATAAACAGCATCACTTGTAAAGTATGAAAATCTTCTCATACCGAAACGCTCATTATCAATTACATTATCAGAATAACCAATTCCAATTCCCTTGTAAACAATACCGTCATTTGCAATAGCATCAGCAACCGCCGTTGAACTATAAACAATATAAGGATAATTAGAAGCAGTATCACCGTTTGCATGATTTGCATCAGGTGCGTTGTATATTTTATTATCAATACCATCAGCATCTAAGTACGGTCCTTCGAAGAAATCTACACCAATTGCTGGAGGATTTTCACCGTAACCAAATTTACCTGAACCATCTTCATCGTAATCATCACCATTATAAGCATAACCTAAACCACGACTAACATCACAACCTACATAATCATCACTATAAAGACCAACATCAGGATCTAAGAATTGAGAAAAGTAAGTATTATATAGTGTTGTTGTTCCTCTATTAATTAATTCATAATTAAAGAAAGTCATTCTATTTACTTCATCACTCGTAGAGAATGTAAAAGCTTGTGCTCTAATCTCCATACCAATTGGATCACCTTGAGTTTCAGTATGAATATTTCCTTTATCATTGAAAATCCACCATAAAGTAGCATCTCCATATAAAGAAATTCTTCTATCAGCACCACAGATAATATCATCTCTTCCAGAAACGATATCATCATACCATGGATAATCACCGTGTTCTACAGGCTCGTAATACGTATCACCATCTCTATCGTAAAATGGAGCGATATAATGATCTTCACCTAGAGAAGCATCACCAATAGCTGGCCAATTTTTAATTTGTAACCATTCGATAGAAGACAAAGGATTATTATTGATTTCAGCACATTCAATTGGATCACGAACAGGAACACCAGCTCCTTGATTATTACATTCCCACCAGTTATTAAATTTAATAACTAACGCTTTTGTAATCGTATCAAATTTATCATATGCCAAACATTGTTCTGGTGTAATTGTAGCACCACCATATTCTCTAATCACAGTAGTTCCAACTACAGATCTTGGATCATAATCACCACTACCAGCAGTTAAAGTACCTAATGGACCAGGCCAAAAATCATTACCTTCTCTAAAAGTTAAGGCAGCTAATTTTAATTGGTTATTTACATCAGTACCTCCCATCCAAAGTGAGCCAGAATAAATCGCAAAACGATTACTCCCCTTTGGAACCTCGTAACCAGCAGCTCTTGCTTGACGATTCTGAAACATACTTCCACCATTCTCAATTAAAGCATTTACGTCGTTAAACTTCATAAAATACTTTTGAGTAGCTGGAGCACATTGAGCCGACTTCTGAACATTCCCTGGCTTTGGTTTCGCCTGCTGCAAACCAGACGAAACACCTTCTCCAATATAAGAGAAAACACTGTTCGACCAAATAGTCGATATGCAAAGTGCAAAAATTAATAATTTACTTTTCATAATCTAAGTTATTAAGAATTAAAAATCAAATTTAACCCCTAAACGAATTGTTCTAGGAGAACTAATATTATAAGGATCTTGAATTTTCATTGTATAATAATCTCTAAAAGATTGTTCATCCAATTGATTTTGAATTGAAGATTGACTTTGAGCAGCTGCTAAATATCCATCATCATTCCAGTTACCCGTTGCTCTGTATACACTTAAGAAGTTTTTCTGACCTAATAAATTTGTAACACGAACATAAACATTTAAGAAAGCTTCTTTCTTTTTGTCATCTTTTCCAAAAGTCAAGTTAATCGTTCTATCTAATTGAAGATCTAAACGATACTGCCAAGGTAAACGAGAACCATTTGTTGTACCTTCTAATGATGAAGCTTGAGGGCTCATAGCACCTTCATTTGTAATAGCTACTTGAGTTGAATATGGAGAACCAGAATAAATATTAGAAACTAAGTTTAAACCTGTGTTTTCAAGAATATTAATTCCTTTAACAACTGGACCATTGTAATCTTTTCCTTCACCATATCTATAATCTACGTTTAATGCAAAAGCATGTCTTTGATCAAAGTTATATGGGAAAATAGCTCTTAAGTTTGGTAAACCTGCTTGAATTAAACCACTTGCTGAAGTATTATCAGAACCAGTTCCGTCAGCAAATTGTAACGTATAAGCTAAAGTCATACGAATATTACCAGTTTTTCTTAAGTCATATGCAACAGTTAAACCTTTAACAGTTCCAAAATCTCTATTTCCATATGTTTTGTAAGTTGCAGGGTATGCATCAAAAACGTTAACCATTTGAATATTGTTTCTTTGCTCTCTATAGAATGCAGAAACTTTCAAAGATGAAGATTTAGATAATACCTGTTGGAAACCAATCTCGTAATCGATTGTTTGAGAAGCTTTCAAGTCTGGATTGTTAATGATCGCACCAGTTCTTTGATTGATAAACTGGTAAGAATATGGATCCATTCTAAAATTAGACATCGGTCTTTGAGTCAAGATATCATAGTGAGCAAAGAAAGATGCTTCATCAGATATTGGGAAAGAAAATGCAATACGAGGCATTAAATAAACTTTTGCTTTATAATCTTCAAAAGCAGAACCGTTTAATTGATTTTTAGCATTTAAAGATTTTGACTCATCAGTTAAATAAGGTTGGATACCATTTGCACCTCTTACTAATTTAGAATCAGTAACCTCATTACCACTTGCATCATACCAAGTATTTCCATTTCTATATCCAGTAATAGCAGTCGGATTATTAATATCATTTACATATACAATATAATCATCATCCATAGAAGTTGGTACATTATTAATCCAAGTTTTAGAAGGATCATTTACCAATTCCTCTTTTACTGTTTTAACATCTTTAGCTTCATATAATAAGTATGGATCTTTTAAAACAGATTGATTCGCATCAAAAACGTCAACACGAAGACCAACGTTGAAAATTAAATCATTGAATGCAAATTTATCCATTACATAACCTGACATATAAGTCGGTTGGAAAGCACCAACATTTCTTTTATAGTTACCATTCTCATCAAAAGCAGTAAAATAATCTTTAATGTTAGTAGCACCTCTAACTTTTTTACCAGTGTAATCATACCCATAATAAGAAACATAAGAATTACCAGAATTCAAAAGCTCATCTGCTGAGAACATATCAACTGATAATTGAGAAGGATCCATTGCATCAATGTTAATGAAATCATTTCCACCTGGATTTAAACCTAATTTTTTACGAACGTTATAATCAAAGAAAGATTGGTTATCTCCATTTAATGCACCTCCAAAAACACCATCATGTGTTGAAGCATAACCTGAGTTTAATTGTGCATAATTAATGTATTTTAAATTTCCATTTTCAACGATTGTAGCATTGTTTTTGTCTAATTCTTTGATATGTGAGTTTTGCATCAAACGAGCTGTAGCCCATAAATCAATAGGTCCTTTATCACCACTACCCCATGATCTATCAACTCGTTGCTCAAATTCAAAACCTAAAGTAATAGAATGATCTCCAATATTAACAGAACCAGAACCAGTCAAACGGAATTGATTTTGTTGCTGCTTAAAGAAACCATTATAAGGAGTTCCCATGTTATTCCAGATACCATATACATCTTGAGGAGTATCTCCATTTCTTAAGGCATTACCAGCATTAATTTGAGTTAAATTTTGATAATGTCCAAAAGGGCTGTTTTCATAAATTTTATAATACTGAGATGTAACAGATGCTAAATCAGAATTTGTTGTTGAAGGAGTAAAATCAACATTGTATTCTTCTCTACCATTTTGAACATAAGCCAATTTTTTAGCATCCCAAGCGTAACTTGGTCTAGCACTAATGTCATATTGACCTACATGACCATATCCAAAAATATTGTATTTAAAATTCTCATCATATGAACTATTGTTTGATTGAGAATAATCAACCATTAAAGTATAGAACGCATTTTTAATTTTACTACTACTTCCTTCTTTGTCATTTGAAAAACGTTGAGTAATACGACCAAAAACTCTCCAATCTAAAGATTGTGTTTTACCATAATTATTAAAGTTCATCAAGTTACTAGTATTCATAAAACCACCAGAACCTGAAGTTCCTCTATTGTAGTTCATAGAACCACCAAATGAAATATTAACATTTGGTCCAGTTTTAACATCTAATTTAGCTTGTCCTGACAAAGTACTTGTTCTTACATTCATTCTGTAAGGAGTTTTCTCGAAATCAGAAAGTTTCAAGAAATTAACATTATAATACGTACCAGTACCTGCAGCATTTGGACGTAAAGGATTAGCTAATATCTGTTCTCTAACATCTTTCTTAATTCTATACAAACCTCCAAAAACAGGTCTAGAATCTAATTGATCTGTGTAGTTAGCTGAAACTAAAAATCCTAATAATGGTTTTGTTTTTTTACCAGTTGAATCTTTTTTCATCAATAATGGTCCAGATAACATACCTTCAAATAAGTTATAACCATACTTATCTAATCCAATAGATTTACCATCATAACCATTTGCATCTTTACCTTTAATATAGAAACCAGAAGAAACAACCTCAGCACTACCAAAGAATTTTGCTGATGGACCTCTAGTTGTCACAGATATAACACCACCTGTAACATCTCCATAATTCGCAGGTACACCACCTGTAATTACAGAAACCTCTTCTATAGCTGATTTAGGTAAATTTGAAGATCCTCGAACCTTAATACCATCAATGAACATGTAAGAAGCGTCTGATCTAGAACCACGAACACTCATTTCACCAGTTTCACTGACATTTACACCTCCAACCATACCAGCAACAGCAGTAGCTGAACGAATAGGCATTCTAGAGATATCTTCCCTAGTAATAGTTGCACCAGAAGCACCACCATCTTTGTTAATCAAAGGTACTTTGTAAGCTACAATTTTAACCTCTTCAATTTCACCAACTTTAGGTTTACCTAAAGCCATGTTATCTAAGAAAGTAATTTGATTTGCTGATACTCTAACACCTGTAAGTGAAGAGGCCTGATAACCTTCAGATTCATTTCGAACCTCAACATCATATGTCCCTGGCTCTAATGAGTTAATTTGAAATTTTCCATCAAAATCGGTTTCAGCATTCCCTTTGATGGTTCCATTTTGAATAATCGAAATTTTACAAAACGGAATTGGTTCTTTAGAAGTCTCATCTTTTACAGTACCTTTTATAGTTCCAAGCCCACCCTGGGAGAAACTATAAGCCACTGTCATAAAGAGACTTAGCATCAATAACGTAAGTTTTTGTTTCATAAGTACAGTTTATTTTTTAAACTATTATTAGCGTGAAAGGTCGTAAAGATAGATAAAATCAAATTCATATGGTGCTACATTTTTTAAATAAATTAAAAATCTTTTTAACTTTCATTAACAAAAATAGAAAATCAGAATTAATAAAAGATTTAATTTTAAATACAAATTTTAAGTTTTTATACATGTCTAAAATATGTTGAAAATTTTATTTATTTTGTAAAAACATAAAGTAAGATGGTCTTCAAAAGAAAAAATATACAAATCAATAATTCAACAATACACTTAATGTGGTTTGAAAATTTTGAAACGTCTTCTTACCTAGATCATTTATCTGAGATTGAAAAAGAAAGATATTTTGAAATAAAACACGAAAATAGAAAACAAGAATTTGTTGCAACACGAATCTTAAGACATGAAATTTTTGGGCATCAACACATACATTACAAAAATCACGGTGCACCATTCATAGAAAATGAAGGTTATATTTCAATAAGTCACACAAAAAACTGTGTTGGAATTGCTTTAAATGCAAATCATGAAATTGGATTTGATTTAGAATATGAGCGACCACAAATTGATAAAATTCAACACAAATTTATTTCAGATTCTGAACAGAGGATTTTCAATTGTGATTCTAAAATAGAAGTTACAAAAATCTGGTCAGCAAAAGAAGCCTTATACAAACTTGCAGGAAGAAAAGAAATTGATTTCAAAACACAACTACAATTATCTAAATCAAAAGAAGAAATATGGATTGGGAAAATAATAAATTCAGACCATAATTTAATAACTGAATTGAGTATCTTTGAAAGCAACGAATTAATAATTTCAATAAATTCTGGTCCTTGTGAAAAATCATATTAATATATTAAATCAATTTAGATCAAAAAAAGGTCAAATTGCAATTTTAATAGATCCTGAAAAGTCAAATAAAGAAAAAGAACTTTTGCAGTTAATTAAAAATGCTGAAATTGCTGAAATTGATTATTTTTTCATTGGAGGTAGCACTGTTACAAAATCAGATTTTGAAAAAACAATTTCCATATTAAAACGAAATACAAAAATACCTATAATTATTTTCCCTGGATCATCCCAACAAATTTCTGATGAAGCAGATGCTATTTTATATTTAAGTCTAATTTCTGGAAGAAATCCTGATTATTTAATCGGACAACATGTAGAATCTGCTAATGAACTTTATGAAATGGATATAGAAGTTATTCCAACTGGTTACATATTAATTGATGGAGGAAATAAATCAAGCGTTGCTTACGTGAGTCAAACTACCCCAATACCAAGAGATCAAACGTCAATCGCCACAAAAACTGCAATAGCTGGAGTTCTTCAAGGCAAGCAAATTATTTATTTTGATGCTGGAAGTGGAGCAAAAAAAAATATTCCAATTGAAATGATTAAAAGTGTTGAAAAATTAAATGTTCCCATAATAGTTGGAGGCGGTATTAGAAAATTTGAAACAATAAGTGAATACAAAAATTCTGGAGTAAATGTAATTGTTATTGGTAATTACATTGAAAACAACATTGACTTTGTACTTGATCTGAAAAATTTAAATAGAATTTAAAAAATATTCATTTGAATTCAGAAAATTGACATTTAAAATAAAATTTTACACACTTAAATCAATAGATTTTAACAAATTGCAATGTAATAAGATTTTTTTATAACTTTGGGAAATTGAAAATGTTTTTATAGATAATTACACGATATGAATAAAATTTTTACTTGCTTACTAGTATCCTCATTGTCAATTCTTTCGATGCAAACTTTTGCACAAGAAGACAAGCATTTTAGTTGTGGTTTAAATCATCAATTAAAAGAATTATACAAACAAAATCCTGATCTTGAGAAAAAAATTGCTCATGAAAATGAATTAACAAGACAAAGATTAAATCAAAAAACAGGAACTGTTGATACAACTTTGTACATAATTCCAATTGTTTTTCACATTTTACATGAAAATGGAGCTGAAAATATTTCAGATGCTCAAGTAATTGACCAAGTAGCAGTTTTGAATAGAGATTTCAGAATGTTAAATGCCGATACAGCTGCTATTGTTCCAGCATTTGATACTGTTAAAGCTGATTCTCATATAGAATTCCGTTTAGCTACTAAAGATCCATGGGGAAACTGTACAAATGGTATTGATCACATCTATACTCACAACACAAATGGAGGTGACGATTATTCAAAAGAAAATCAATGGGATCGATCTAGATATTTAAATGTTTGGGTAGTTAATTCAATTGGTACTGATGGAGTTGCAGGTTATGCATTTTACCCTTCAAGTGTTGATTTAGATCGTTTTTATGCAGATGGGATAATTATTTTAAATGATTACATAGGTAGAATTGGAACAGGTTCAGAATATAATTCAAGAGCATTAACTCATGAAATTGGACACTGGATGAATTTATCACATCCTTGGGGAGACACTAATGACCCAGGTGTAAACTGTGGTGATGATGGTGTTGAAGATACTCCTATTACAAAAGGATCTAATTTATCATGTAATATAAACATGGCAGTTTGTGTGCCAGGAGTTGTAGAAAACGTTCAAAATTACATGGACTATTCATATTGCTCTAAAATGTATACTAGAGATCAAGTAGCAAGAATGAGAGATGCAATTACAAATATTGCTGCAAATAGATCAAACTTAATCACTACTGAAACACATGCATTAACAGGAATTGATTTAACTTCAGCTCCAACTTGTACACCTATTGCTTCTTTTAAATCAGACAAAAAAATGGTATGTCAAGGTTCAGATGTACTATTTACTGATAACTCTTCAAATGCAATTGTTACTTCAAGAACATGGACATTTGAAGGAGGAACACCTTCAACTTCTACTTCTGCTTCACAATCAGTTCAATATGATACTCCTGGATTCAAAAAAGTAACTTTATCTGTTACAAACTCGAATGGAACAGACGAGATTGTTGAAAACGGATATATTTATGTATCAGCTACTTGGCCTGATTTTATTGGTCCAAAAAATGATAATTTTGAAACAAGCCAATCATATTTTCTAGTAGAAAATCCAGGAAATAATTGGGGGAGATTCTCAAAAATATCAGGAGTAGGAAAAAACAATTCAACATGTTACAAATTAAACAATTACAAAAACACTAACATGGCTCTTGCTTATACTGAAGACTGGTACTATTATAATAGATTAGGTGGTAGTAAAGATAATTTAATTTCTAGTTCATATGATTTATCTAACACTTCAAATGTAACAGTTTCATTTGATTATGCATATGCAACAAATGCAGCGTCATCAGCTGATATTACAGAGAAAGTAAAAATCTATGCTTCTAAAGATTGTGGAGCAACATGGACATTAAAGAAAACATTAACAACTTCAGAATTACTTACAGCTGGTACTGCAGGAGGTAATGAATTTACTCCAACATCTTCATCTCAATGGAAAAATTATTCATTTACATATGCAACAGGTGTTAACGATAAACAAACAAGATTCAAAATAGAATTTACAGCATCTGACTTTGCAAACAACTTTTACTTAGATAACTTCAATGTTGCTGGTACTTTAGGTTTATTTGCTAATGAAGCTAATAGTATTGAATTAGAGGTATATCCAAACCCTACTAAAAGTAATCAATCAATTAACGTAATGTATCATTCAAATGATGATGCTGTTACTTTCGTATTAAGAGACATTCAAGGGAAAGTAGTTCACAGTGAAACAATTGAAGCAACAAATACAGATGTTAATCAAAAATTGAATATTACATCTGAATTGTCTTCATCTTGTTATTTCTTAGAAGTAAGATCAGGAAACTTTACAACAACAAAGAAAATAGTTGTAATGTAAAAGAATATAAGATATAAAAAAACGGATCGTTAAGCGATCCGTTTTTTTTTGCACTATAAATCCTAAAAAAAATATTAAATACCAGCAAAGACGACATTGCAGGTGTTTTTGGTTTAATACGTTTTAATTTTGATACTATTTCGCCTATGCATCACTTTTAGTGTTTTCATTTGACAAGAATAATACGGTCTTATATCATTGTAAATTTTAACACTATTTTTAATTAACTCCTTCATGATATTTATTTCAAGATTAATATTCTCTCCAATAAATTCTTGTTTTAATATACCATTAATTCTTTCTGCTATAGCGTTTGCATCAGGATCATAAGTTTCTGTCATACTACATCTAACCTTGTTTTTAGCAATAAGTTTTGATATACATGAATACAGTATTGAAGTCCTCTATCTGAATGATGAATTAGAATATTTTCTTTATATAATATTGATTATTAGCAATTTTCATTGCTCTTAATGAACCTTCTGTATTTAATGAATTAGACATATCATACCCAACTATTTTTTTTAGGATAAGTATCTGTAACTAAAGCTAAATACATCGGATTTTTTCTATGTCCAATATAAGTTATATCAGATACCCTGATTTCTTCTGGCTCAGAGGGAGTAATTTCTTATATAAGATTTTTATGCTTTTTAAAACTATGATGTGAATTCGCTGTGATATGACAACTTCTTTTTGGCTCTATAAGTATATAATTAGAATTTAAAATACGGAATAGCATAACACGTCCAACACCAAATGTTTTAAGATTATTTGACATCATTTGATATAATTTTCTAGTATCTATTTAAGGCGTTATTTTATGAATACATATTACTATTTCAATAAATTGAACTAAAAATTCTCTTCGCCTTTTATTTGACTTTATTGAAAGATAATAAACATGTCTAATTACCCCACCCAGCAATCTTCAGGAGACATATAGGCTTTCTTTTTGTTCTTGTCTGAAAACATCGATTGATCGGGTAAGGAAGTTTTAAGCATTGGAATATTCTACTCCTTTTGAGCTAAAACAATCATAATGTCAAATATGATCGAATTTTTATCAGAAAATTCAACTTGTTTTTCTAGAAATGATTTTTGTTTTGTTAACAAAAAACTACTTGTTCAAGTTCCAATAACCGTTGCTCTGGAGTTTTTGACATATTCGATGGAGTTTGTGTTTCCCAATCAAATTTACCATATTTTCTTAACCAGCCAACAACTTTCGAGCGAGATTAAATTCCAAACTCTTTAAAAGCTCTTGTCGTTGACAATTCACTTCGTTGAATCTTTCAAACTACCTGGATGCTTAAAAGACAAGGAATAGTCTGTCTGAGTAAGTTTTTGATAAATGTTTTAAGCTTTTCTTTCATAACGTTAATTATGTGTAACGCTATTTCAGGACTAGACAAAAAGAACAAAAAAAAACGTCTTCAAAATTAATTGAAGACGTTTTTAAATATTGTATAATTTGAATTAGAAAGTCCAAACATCATGTTCGATAGTTCTGATTTCTTCTTTCACTTTTTCAGCTTCAAAAAGAGCATCTACTCCTGTTTTGTAAGCTTCCATCTTACGATCAAAAACATTACTTTCCTTGTACATAACACTTGTAAAACGACGTTTCCAGAATAAATCATCAAAACTCATCCATTGAGCATCATTTTTATCGTTGTAAACAAAATAGTTGTTTAAAACAAATCTACAGTGAGGAAAATACAACCAGAAAAGTTCTTTCATCCCTTGAATTTGTCCTTGCTCATCTTTAGAATAAACAACTGGTGCAATTGCTAAAATACGAACATCTAATACAGATCTTTCTTTATCAAAAAACCAATCTTCTTTTACTCTATATTGAATTACATCAATCGTTTTAAACCAAGATGTATCTCTAGGAGGATAAACTTTATCTTCATAAGGATTTCCAGATTCATCCATTTTAGTAACTGTACTATCTTCACCATAAATATTAGATAATGGTTGAGTAGACTGAGCGCCTAAATTTCCGAAGAAATAAAATAATTTATCTCTGTAGACACTATCAGTGTAAAAGTTCATACCTGGTTCCGGATCAATTGGATATTTCAATTGATCACCATCTTTAATCGTATAATCAGCTGGATTATCAGGAGAAAAAACACGAATATCACCATTTAAAATATGAGTTTTTAAAACTGTCCATAAACTCCATCTAGAAGAGTTTTTAACCCAGTTATTTTCAGCATCATATTCATCAAATGGAAAATACATCGGATGATTCATTTTCTCACGCATGTCTATTGTTTGCCATACTCTCTTACTCCAAATAACATCTGCCTCTCTTACAAATTCGTAAGGAATCATACGTTTTGTTGGAATGTGTTCTTGAATAAAAACCCCATCAACGATACCATCTGCAGGAACATTAACTGGTCCTCCATTAATCTCTGGTTGCGCTACTAAAGTTCCCGTCCCAAGAACTAAAAGAGCTGTAAAAAATAGACTTTTCATAATTCAAATTAATTATTGAACATTAATTATACAAGCTGTAAATCCTGAAGATCCCATACCTCTGTACTTAACAGAAATAGAAACTTTCGCTCCTGGTTTTGCTTGCTTCAACAAACTTAATGCTTCAGGAGATAATGCTTGTCCTTTACCAGAAATTGGTCTAGGTGCACCTGTTACTGAAATCTCCCATGTATCAACATTAAATTCAGCTTTTAAAGGGATTTCTGGTGGATATTTAGCAAATAATCTAGTCATCGCAGCAACTGCAGATTTACTAGTTGTAGCACCTGTACCCAAAGATCCTAAATAAGCAGCTGGAGAAGGTAATCCAGAAACTCTAAATGGGTATTTACCTAATTGCACTGTTTTGTTATTTGATTTGTTCTTACCAGAAACAGTAATAAAACATTCTCTTCCAGTACCTGGAGAACCAATGTATTCATTACCTTTTTTAGATAATTGAATATTAGAACCACTTAAAATAGTTTCTTCATAACCAGAAGCAACACCAACAATTCTATTAGGATATCCTCTATATACAACATTCATATCAGGTAAAGAGACAGTACCTTGAGGTTTGATAATAACTACTTTACACTCCCATGGTTCAGTTTTTGGTTCACCTGTCTTTTTCTTTATAGAAACAGTACCTTTCAAAGTCATTTCAGGACCTGCAGAAGCTTTAGTTTTCACAATCCCGTATCCATCTTTAACTTCAGAAACTTTAGAACCATTGTACGTAACAGTAGGCTGATTATCAGAGTCAAAAGCCGCCATCATAACTTTAACTTCAAGATCTTCGCCTTGAGCTACAGATGCTGGACCGTATGCCAATGCCATAACTTTGTTAAAACTATATTCACCAGTAGACACTCTACTTTTAATATGTTGTAATGCTGTAGCACGTGCAGCTAAAATTTCTTGTTGCATTGCAGTCAATGAAGCAATTGCAGCTACAATTGGAGAGTGATCGAAAGTACGAGCAATCCAATGCATTTCCATTTCTTCGTGCTCTTCAAATTCGTTCTTAGATAACTTTATATAAATTTCTTTTAAAACTTCGCGGTCATCATTTTTATTATAACCATCTCCATTTTTATCAATCATTTTATCGACTAATTTTTCTAATTCAAAATTATCTTTGAACTTATTTATAGGACTAGTCTTAAATTTGTAAGACTTACCACCTGGAGGAGCATAAGTTCCTACTAATTCACAGATTTCACCTCTGAATTTGTTGTAATCATCCCATAATTGTTTTCCCGAACCAGTTACAGTAGCTAAATCCTCACCTATTATCTCATGCATAGGCACATCATAACCATCTTTAGCTTGAACAGCCATTAAGTGTAACATTGCAGGTCTACAAGGATCTTTTTCACTGTATGGGACCCAAACAATTGCCTCTTCATTTTTGTCTGCAGGAACAACGATTTCACCCATTTTTTCCATACAACTAATCTTAATATCATCAATTTCCTTAATTAATTTTGCAGAAGCTTCATCAATTTTTTTTGTGATCGTAAGATAATATTCAACTTTTTTAACTTTTTCAGGATTAGTTTTTTCCTGAGTTGCTTCCTTTAAATCTGAAATAGCAGAATCTCCTCTATCTAATTGTGCTAAAGTACCAACTTGTAAGTTTTGTACATCAAACCAACCATCTTCTGTCTAGGGGTTTCTTTTCCTCCTCCCATTTCTAATATCTATTTTAAGTTTATTATTTAGTAATTTTAATACAACGTATAGTTACTCTAAATATTAACCTTTAGTTATTGTCATTGCTTTTAACATGTTACCGTAAACAGTATTCAAGTCTGTTAAGTTACTTGTTAATAAAGCCATATTCTCTTTATAACGTTTTGTATCCTCAGCAGATTCAGAAAGATTTTTCATCATTTCAGTAACTTGTGCTTGGAATTTCTCAGTAGCCTCTAAATGTGAAGAAGAACCTTTTAATTGTAATTCATAAACATTATTAAGTGCTGCCAAGTTTTTAGAAACTTTTTGGATTTGTTCACCAAATGATTCACCTTCAGCAGTTGTAGAAGTTAAACCAGCGATAGAAACAGATGCTCTTTCGTATGCTTCAGATAAACTAGTAACTTTACTAGAAGCAGCTTGTAAGCTAGAAACGTAATCATTAGTTGCGTTTGCAGCTGTAGTGATTTCTTGTAATTGCATAGCGTTATCGCCTAATGCTCTCATTCCATCACCTAATCTTGTCAATAAAGCAACATCGATATTTGCTTCACCTAACATTTTATCTAATTCTTGAGTAACTCCAGATGTAACATAAACAGGAGCAGCAGTAGCAACTGGCGCAGCATGTTTAGCTGGTTTTTCGTGAACTGGTAATGCATCATGATCTAATTCTTCTGCATGACCTAAAGCCAATTCTGGATATACTAACTCCCAGTTTGGATCTTCGTGTAACGGTTCAAATGCAGATAAAATAAAGATTACTGCCTCAACACCTAAACCACCGATCAACATGATTGTTGCTCCAGGCCAGTGCTGAATTTTAAACATCGCTCCTACAATTACAATAGCTCCACCCCATCCGTAGACGAATTTCATTACTGTCTTAAATTTTTTACTTGCGAAAAAACCGCCTCCACTTGCACTCATAACTTTTCTAGTTTAAATTTTAAATTGTTTTTTTTGCTTTTAGTTTAATTTAAATTGCTTTTGATTTTAGCTTCTTTTATTTAAAATAAATATATCTTATCTTAATTGAATATCACTTTGTGACTCTTCGTTACCTTCTTTCGTGAAATCACGACCTCCACGTCCAAGGTGAGTCATTACGTTTCTATATCCAATATATGATTTTGCAGTATCTTGATATTCAAAAGTTCTAGTTGAATTTTGTAGGTAATAACCTATATCTTTCCAAGAACCACCTCTTAATACTTTACGTTTCATTGATGGTGGATCCCAATCCATTGCATTGTATCTGTAATCAGTATTCAAATCATGAGAAAACTCGTTCATTGATTCATCATAAGCAGTTTCACACCATTCAGCAACGTTTCCAGCCATACAATATAATCCCCATCCGTTAGGATTATAAGAGTATACTTTCACTGTATGAAAACCTCCATCTTCAAAATATCTTCCTCTCATCGGTTTAAAGTTTCCTAAGAAACATCCAGACTCATTTCTAATGTAAGGTCCACCCCATGGATATGGAGACAATGCTAAATCACCTCTTGAAGCTCTTTCCCATTCTGCCTCTGTAGGTAGTCTGAAGTCATTTACAAATAAATCACCCATACTCACTAACCAGTTGTTCAACAATTGTGTTCTCCAAACTGAGAATGCTTTTGCTTGAACCCATGTAACTCCAACAACAGGATAAGAATCATAAGCTGGGTGCCAGAAATACATTTGAGTCATTGGATCGTGGAATGAATATGTAAAATCACGAACCCAACATAAAGTATCTGGATATACATTGATTTTCTCATCTATGATAAATCTTTGACGATTTTCATGACCTCTAATTGCATTATTTTGACCTTTTTTATTGAAGAAACCTAAATCTTTATCTTGACCTTGAGGTTCTCCTGTAAATGGATGAGGAGGAGTCTCTAAAGTTCTATGCTCTTCAACCAATTTATTACCTTGATTGTCATATCCGTTTGGAGAGATGTTAATACGACCTCTTTTAGCCGCTTCAACATAATCAATCCAGTAATATCTGAACATTAATTTACGAGTATCAATTTCTCTTCTTTTATAGAATCTTTCTGGCTGAGGATAGTACATATCAGCTAACAAAGGAATTAAATCTACATCACTGTAGTCTAATTGTCTATCCCAATTTAAATCGAACAAAGTTCTATTTAAAGCACGGTCAGATGGGTCATACTCAACAAACTCTAATGAACCTTCATCAAAATATAAATCTTTGTAATTTATATATTTTCCAGCAGCTTCATCATCCTCTGTCTTCTCATAGATTTTTTCACGAGCAATTGAATCTCTAACCCAGTCAACAAATTGTCTGTATTCATTGTTAGAAATCTCAGTTTGATCCATGTAAAAAGCTTGAACAGAAACTGTTTTCGCTCTTGTCTGATGTAAAAATGGTACATCTTGATCATTCTCCCCCATATTGTAAGAACCAGCAGGTATATAAACCATTCCTAACGGAATCTCCGGTATATATATTGGTCTTCCCAACGTTCCAGTCAAGTGTCCTGATCTTGTCATACAAGATACTAATATCACACTTACTAAACCAAATAACAAAAGTCTTCTCATCCTTATTACTTTTTATATTTTTTTGAATAAACCCTGTATTTTCAACATTACAGCCTTACCCTTGTACTTTATAACGCAAATCGTATAGATTTGGTTACATTATTTTTAATTATTTTTTTACAACCATCTAGGATGTCTTGAAATAGCAATTGGCGGAACCGGAATTGGTCGACAATATTTTAAAACTATTTCATGTGACCCTTTTGACACACTTGACAATTTATTTATTGTAAAATCATATGCATAACCGATTAAAAAACCGCTTTTGATATTGTATCCTAACATTACAGATAAAGCATCAGCATTTCTAAATGATAACCCTGCATACCCCATTTGTCTGTACATAAACCTTGCATTAACATCAACAGAAGTTTGAGACAAAATACTTCTAACTAATAACTGAACGTCAACACCATTTTGACCCAACTCTTTTTTATATCCTCCCATTAAATAATAATGTCTATTAACCCCAAATGTTTGAGATGTTTGACTCAACTTATTATTCAATCTTGCTGCATTTAAATGAGTTGAAGAAAGTCCTGCATAAAAACCTAAATTACTCTTATAGTAAACCCCAAAGTTTAAATCTAAACCATTACCTGAAAAACCTGTAGGCAATGAATTATCAACATTTGTAGTCGGTGGAACCCAAACTGGACTCATGCCTAAGTTCATTAAACCTAAACCTAAACCTACTCCTAATTTATTTCCGTTTGAATTGATCAAAGGATATGAATAATTCAACAATGCTGTATTTTGTCTGTTAAAACCGATTGCATCATGAAAAAATGAAATACCTAGTCCTCCGGGCATAAATCTACTCATATTTGCTTCAACATTTAAAACTGCTGAATTTGGCGCTCCGTCTACTCTATCCCACTGATTCCTATACACACTTGTAGCACAAATACCATCCACTTCAATCCCAGTTGCACCAGGATTCAAACTCATTTTATCATAAATAAAGTGAGTAAGTAACTTATCTTGTTGTGCAAACGTTTTAGTCAACGATAGCATCACAAAAGCAGATAACAATAGTACTTTTTTATTCATTCTTTTTATTCGTTTTTATGAATTATAGCACGTGTGAACCGGTTTAAAATCCACACAATTGGCGACTAAAATAGTTAATTTTATTTACATTTAGTCAATTTGCAACTAAAAAAAGGAAAAAAAATTATAATCTATTTAAATATAGATCTCCACGATATTATGAAAATCACCATTTTAAGTTAAAAATAAAACAAGTGATTTAAAAATTAACAATTGAAAAACAGGATATTAAATGGATTTAGTTAACCTAATTTCTGATAGGTTTTCCACCATAAATTTGGAATTTCATTTTTCATCGCCATCTCATAATCACTGTAATCGCATGGTATCATATGATGTCTTTCATATTTCACCTGATCTTGAGGAGGATACGGGACCTCCATCCACCATCTTTCAGACTTATTACTTTTATAGAAAATAATCTCATCTTTAAAATCGTCTAGATTTACTGAGAATTTGACATAATCTTTTTTGCTGCCGATTGGAAAATCTCCTTTACGCATTGAGACTCCATCTATGAAGTACCAGAAAATTTGAGCTAATAAATGATGTGAAGATTTTTGAAGACCAACAGGGTAAAAGTTAAAAATACCGAAAGATGTTAATTTATCACTAATCCCAGCATATTTTGCGATCTGACAAATTTGATCTGAAGAAAATCCATTTGGAGAATCATAATACTCCCCTCTGAAATCATTACTTTTTAGCGCCGTCAAATCTAACGAAAGCAAATCCGCGTTTCTTAGATGTGGCTCAGCAATTTTAAAATCAGCATTAAATTCTCCTAATCGGCAAATATCAAAATATAATTTATCAAATAAAATCAACTCTTCTGCGCTTACAAAAGGAGCTTGGCATCCGATATTGGCATGATTAAATAAATAACAAGGTCTTTCAAGCATCATGTGACTCAAATATCCATCTTTATTTAAATCGCCTTCAGGATTACCTAAATCTAACTTACTATCAATTGAACAAATATTTACCATTTGCTCTAATTTGCCATATCCTTTATATAACGCAAAAGTTAAATCTTGAGTTCCCCCAACTACTAATGGAATAACTCCTACTTTCACTAATTCTGCCACTACTTGTTCAACAGCAAAATAAGTATCTTCTATTGAACCTCCTGGAAGAATCGTACCTAAATCATATAAAGGGAAATTCCAATGCTCACCTACAAACAAATCATAGAAGTAACTTCTAAATAAATCGTTTTCTTTACCTTGAAAAAAGGCATTTCCATTTCTATATTCAGGCACATAAACCAAAGCAACACCGCCTTTTTCAAGTTCAGGAAAATATCCTTCGGTATGTGTATTGATTTTAGCTCCTATTGTTTCTTCTTTCTCTGAAAAAGAAACATCAACTGATTGAAAATATATCGAAATGTCTTTCATGGGTATAATTTACACTCAAAATTATGAGGAAATCAATTAGCTTTTGTAACGCTCTTGAAAAACAATGAAGATTTGAAAGTTGAAAACTAAAATTATAGCAACATTAAAATCACATAGTTTATAGTTGAAAATTAATAGTTAATAGCTATTATAGCTAACTGAGATGACCGATTAGTTTCTTAGACACAAAAAAAGCTACCCTTTCAGACAGCTTTAATTTATTATTTCTTTTTCGGAGCAGCTTTCTTTGCTGCTGGCTTTTTCGCCGGTGCTTTCTTTGCTGCCGGTTTCTTTACTTCAGCTACCGTCTTTTTAGCTCCAAATTTCTTTTTACCTGCTGGTTGATTTTCCGAAATATGAATGCACTCTTCATATGTTAATGCTTCTACATTCGAATCTTTGGGTAATTTATAATTTTCTTTTCCAATTTTTAAATATGGCCCCCAACGACCATTTAATAACTGCATATCAACATCTTCTGCGAATGTTTTAATTATTTTATTCGCATCTGACTCTCTTTTCTCTTTTATCAATTCAATCGCTCTATCCAAATCTATTGACATCGGACTTTCTTCTTTTGGAATTGAAACAAACGCTTTTCCATGTTGAATATATGGACCAAAACGACCAACGTTTGCTTTGATTACTAATTCTTCATATTCTCCAAGAGTTCTTGGTAATTTAAATAATTCCAATGCATCTTCAAGTGTTATTGTATTGATAGATTGATTTTTCTGTAATGATGCAAATTGTGGTTTTTCACCGTCTGTCTTTTCATCACCAACCTGAACCATTGGCCCAAAACGACCAATTCTTACGATTATTTTCTTTCCAGAAACAGGATGAATTCCTAATTCACGTTCACCCGTTGCTCTATCTGAATGCTCTAACGTATCCTCAACACTTTTATGAAATGGAGAGTAAAAATCATGGATCATTTTCGTCCATTCTCTCATACCATTAGCAATCTCATCAAATTCAGCTTCAACTTTTGCGGTAAAATGATAATCTAAAATACGATCAAAATGTTCAATTAAGAAATCTGTTACAACAATACCAATATCTGTAGGAGAAAGTTTATTTTTCTCTTTTCCTGTTACTTCTGTTTTCTCGACTTCAGTTATTGAATCACTTTTTAATTCAACCACTTTAAATTTACGCTCTTCACCATCTCTTTCTTTTTTCTCAACGTAACCACGTTTTTGAATTGTTGAAATTGTTGGAGCATAAGTTGACGGACGACCAATCCCTAATTCTTCTAATTTCTTAACCAATGAAGCTTCGACATATCTAGGAGCAGCTCTCGAAAAACGTTGCGTCGCTCTTAACACATCTTTAGCTAATTGATCACCTACATGAACAACCGGTAACAATGATGAATCTTCATTTTCATTTTCCTCATCTTCATCTTCGATGTTTGATTCAAGGTAAACTCTTAAGAATCCATCAAATTTTATAACCTCACCTTTAGCTTGGAAAGTTTCCTCTAAGGTTGGAGCTCCAATTTTCACGACTGTTCTTTCCAATTGAGCATGACTCATTTGAGAAGCAATTGATCTTTTCCAAATTAATTCATATAAACGAATTTCTTCTGGTTCGCCATCAATTGTATGTTTTGAAAAGTCTGTTGGACGAATCGCCTCGTGCGCCTCTTGAGCGTTTGCGTTTTTAGTTTTATATTTTGTTGGCTTAGAATATTCTTTGCCGTAAGCTGATTCAATTTCTTTTTGAGCTCCATCGATTGCTGTATCTGATAGATTTACAGAATCTGTTCTCATATATGTTATTTTCCCCGCTTCGTATAAACGTTGTGCCACAGACATCGTTCTAGAAACTGAAAAACCTAATTTCAAACTTGCTTCTTGTTGAAGAGTTGAAGTTGTAAATGGATAAGCTGGGATTTTAGTTGCTGGTTTTTGAGTAACATCAACAACTTCAAATGAAGCTTTTTTGCATTTTTCTAATAATGTTTTTACATCCTCGATATTCGCCAATTGAGGCGCATATTCTGCTTTTATTTTTTCTTTACCTTTAATAAAGACAGCATTTAATTTGAAAAAAGTTTCAGAAGCAAACTTCATGATTTCTTTTTCTCTTTCAACAATTAAACGAACTGCAACTGATTGAACTCTACCTGCAGATAAACTTGGACGAACTTTTTTCCATAAAACTGGAGACAATTCGAAACCTACTAAACGATCTAAAACTCTTCTTGCTTGTTGTGCATTTACAAGTTCCTGATTAATGTTTCTTGGGTTTTCAATCGCTTTTGTTATTGCATTTTTTGTGATCTCATTAAAAGTGATTCGCTTCGTTTCTTTTTTACTCAAATTCAACGTCTCATATAAATGCCATGAGATAGCTTCTCCCTCGCGGTCCTCATCGGTAGCTAGCCATACAACTTCCGCTTCTTTTGCTAATTTCTTCAATTCCGCAACGACTTGTTTTTTGTCTGGCGAAACTTCATAATTGGGATGAAAATCATTTTCAATATCAATCGCTAATCCTTTCTTAACTAGATCACGCACATGGCCATAACTTGATTTTACAACGAAATCTTTACCTAAATAACCTTCGATTGTTTTTGCTTTTGCAGGTGACTCTACTATTACTAAATTCTTAGCCATATACTTCTATTGAATTTGATCGATAACACAAAAATGTGGTACAAATTAAATGTAATTTATTTCTAATTGCAATAATAAAATTTTTAACTGCTAAAATAATCAGTTTTATAGGTTTGGTTTTCAAATACTTATACCTTACATTTTTATTTTTACCCAAAAATTATGTAAATAAGAAAACTAGCCTTTCAAATTTTAACGTTTTTAAACATTAATTCTTACTGACATTTTGACATAGTAATCAATTTTAATTACTTTTGTTATCCAATTAAAAATTGCAATGAGTACGATTGATTTAGGACAAAATAAAGTGATTGACGAAAGTAGACAAGGTGAAGCAATCATTATTGAAAGCGGAAATAATACTGGATCAAAAAAACTGTATGTTGAAAGTTATGGTTGCGCTATGAACTTTTCAGACAGTGAAGTTGTAGCTTCGATTTTAACGAAAGACGGATATACTACGACAAGAAATGTTGAAGAGGCTGATTTAATCTTAATAAATACGTGTTCAATTAGAGATAACGCTGAAGTTAGAGTTCGTAAGCGTTTAACTGATTTTAGAAAACATAAAAAAACAAATCCAAAATTAGTGGTTGGAATACTTGGCTGTATGGCTGAGCGATTAAAAAAATCATTATTAGAAGATGAAAAATTAGTCGATATTGTTGCAGGTCCAGATACTTACAGAGATTTACCAAATTTAATTTCTGAAGTTGAAAGCGGTCAAAAAGCTGTAAACGTTTTACTTTCAAGAGAAGAAACATACGCTGACATCTCACCTGTTCGTTTAGATCAAGGGGGAATTACAAGTTTCGTTAGTATCATGAGAGGCTGTGATAATATGTGTTCGTTCTGTGTTGTTCCTTTTACAAGAGGAAGAGAGCGTTCTAGAGATCCTCAAACAATTGTAAGAGAATGTCATGAATTATTTGATGCTGGTTATAGAGAAGTTACTTTATTAGGTCAAAATGTAGATAGTTACCGATGGAATACAACTTCAAAAGGGGAAATCAAAGACGAATCAATTCCTTCAACAAACTTTGCTGAATTATTAGAAATGGTTGCGAATGTATCTCCAGATTTAAGAGTTCGCTTTTCAACTTCACATCCAAAAGATATGCATGATGAAGTGTTACATACAATGGCTAAGTATGAAAATATCTGCCCTTCTATACATTTACCAGTTCAATCTGGAAATACTGATGTATTAACTCGTATGAATCGAGGATATTCTAGAGAATGGTATTTGGATCGTGTTAAAGCTATTAAAACAATTCTTCCAGATTGTACCATTTCAACGGATTTTATTGTTGGATTCTGTGATGAAACCGAAGAAGAACATAAAGATACTTTATCCTTAATTGATGAAGTTCAATTTTCATTTGCATTCATGTATACCTACTCAGAAAGACCTAAAACGCTAGCTGAAAGAAAATATACAGACAGTGTTCCAGAAGAAGTTAAATCGAAAAGATTAACTGAAATCATTGAAAAACAAAGAAATTATTCTCACGAAATCAATAAAAAACAAATTGGTAAAACAGTAAAAGTTTTGGTGGAAAATGTTTCTAAAAAATCAGAAGAGCACATGTCGGGTCGAGATGGTCGAAATACTGTTGTTGTTTTCCCTAAAGGAAATTTAACGAAAGGCCAATATGTTCTAGTAAAAGTGGAAGATTGTACTTCTGCAACTTTATTAGGAAGTGTAGTTGAAATCTGCAAACCATATTCAAATTAATCAATTATGAATCTTCAACAAGTTAAACAACGTTTTGGCATAATTGGAAACGCTCCACTTTTAAATAGAGCATTAGAAGTAGCTATTCAGGTTGCTCCTACTGATATTTCGATATTAGTTAACGGTGAAAGTGGAACAGGAAAAGAAATGATTCCTCAAATTATTCATCAATTAAGTTCTAGAAAACATGGAGAATACATCGCTGTAAACTGCGGTGCAATTCCAGAAGGAACAATTGATTCTGAATTATTTGGACACGAAAAAGGTTCGTTTACTGGTGCTGCAGGAAGCCGTCAAGGTTATTTTGAAGTTGCAAATGGAGGAACAATATTTTTAGATGAAGTAGCTGAATTACCCATGCAAACACAAGTTCGTTTGTTGCGTATTTTGGAAACAGGTGAATTTATTCGTGTTGGAGCTTCTAAACCAATAAAAACAAATGTTAGAGTTGTTGCTGCTACAAACGAAAACATGCAGCGAGCGATTGCTTCAGGAAAATTTAGAGAAGATTTATATTATCGTTTAAATACAATTCCGATTTATCTTCCTCCTTTAAGAAATCGACAAGAAGATATTCATTTGATATTTAGAAAATTTGCAAGTGATTTTGCCGATAAATATAAAATGCCTTCCATCAAATTAACTGCTGATGGAGCTGATTTATTGAGTTCATATTCTTGGCCTGGAAATATTCGTCAGCTAAGAAATATGGTTGAGCAACTTTCAGTTATTGAAACATCTCGAGAAATTGACGCCATAAAATTAGCAGCATATTTGCCGAAAGAAGGAGAAACCACTCCACTTGTAGTTGGAGGAAAACAAGAAGAATCTTTTTCAGAAAGAGAATTGATGTATAAATTCTTATTCGACATGAAAAAGGATTTGAGCGAGTTAAAAAAATTGGTCATTGAAATGGTGAATCAAAATGGTTCTTTGATTCGCAAAGCATTAGAAAAACATAGAGGAAAACGAAAATATGCGTCTGAAGAATTAGGGATTTCTGAAAGAACATTGTATCGTAAAATCAAAGAATATAATTTATCCGAATAATGAGGTTATTTCTTTTCATATCGCTTTCAATTGTTTTGACATCATGCTGGCCTTCAAGTGTTTCATTGGTCGATTCAGGTTCTATGCCTCCAGAATGGAAAACATTCACAGTTAAGACATTGGATTTAGAAGCACCAAATGCACCAAATAATTTAGCTTCTGTTTTAACAGAAGAAATTAAGGACGGTATTCAAAACAATACTCGTTTATTAATAAACCCGAAAGCCGGTGCTGGTGAAATATCAATTGAAGGAGTTGTTACAAATTATTCGGCAGATCCAATTGCTATTCAACAAGGTGATGAAGCTGCAAAAAACAGACTTTCAATGAGTGTAAATTTCACGATTTACATATCTAAACCGAAAGAAGATAAGATGACTTTAACAAGTACTCAATTCATTGATTTTGATCCGATCACAACAGATTTCTCATCAAACGAAGTAAGTTTGTATGAAGAAATTAATAAAAAAATTGTGCAGGATGTAATAAATAAATTACTTTCGAACTGGTAATGATGAATTTAGAAAAAATAGCGCAACGTATTAAATCTCCAGATTTATGTGATTCAAGTGATATTGAATCATTAAAAAATTTGGCTGAAAAATATCCGTACAGCCAAGTTTTTTCGATTCTATACTTAAAAGCTTTATCGCACAACAACGATATTCGTTTTGACGAAGAATTACAGCAGCATGCTTACAGAATAACTGATCGCGTTCGTTTATTTGAATTAATTGAAAATAAAAAAATCGATTTTAGTGTTCCTGAAACTATAGAAATTAAACCTGCTGAACCATTAGAAAGTATAGAGGTTCCAGTTGAAAATGTAATCGCTCCAATTCTAACTTTAGTTCCTGAACCTGAGGTTCAAATTTCAATTCCTACAACAACAATCCCTGAAACGGATGAATACGAGGAAGAAATGGAATTTATTGGTGAAAAAGAAATCATTGCTGAAGATGAAGTAGAATTAGTTGAGGAAGATGTCGAGCTTGTATTTGAAACTCCTAAAGTAGAATCTCCAAATATTGAACAAGAAATCATACCTACTTTTGAGATTGAAGATTTATCAGAACAAATTGAAACGGAAGAAAATGATTACCCTGAAAATGGAGAGTCTATTTTTGATGAATATATAGTTGATGAAGAAGAAACGGAAATCATTCAACCATTAACAACTGAAATTGAAGAAATTATTCCTACTCAAGATGAAATAATCATTGAAGTTGAAGAGGAAACAGAGATTGAAGCTGAAACAGAAAAGACAAATGAATTAAAAGAATTTGAAACTGAAATCATTTCTCAAGCAATTGCTGGAGTATATGATTTAGCAATGATTGAAACAATTGCTAAACAAGATGCTGAAGAACAGAATGTAGAGGAAGAGGAAAATGAAGTTGAAGAAGAAGAACAAAATTCTATTCCTGAAGCTAAAATTGAATCTCAAGGCAAAAAATCTTTCTCTTCATGGTTAAAGGCAAGTCAGTCGAATGAAATTGAAAATGATCTCTCTTCTGAAATTTCAATTAATCATATTGAACCTATTGCTCCCAAAGAGAAAATCGAAGCGATCGTTGAAAATTTCATAAAAGAAGAACCAAAAATTACACGCTTAGCAAAAGAAGAAAAAATAGAACAAAAAGAAAAAGTTGAGTTCTTTTCTCCGGCTAAAAAAGCAAAGTCCAGTATCGACGAAAACCTAATGCCAGTAAGCGAAACATTGGCAAAAATATTTGCTGCTCAAGGTAATTTTCCGAAAGCAATTTTCGCTTATGAACAATTAATCTTGATAAATCCAGAAAAAAAGACTTTCTTTGCAAATCAAATCGAAAAATTAAAAGAAAAATTAAATACATAAACACAAATGGCATCATTACTTTCAATCATTATTATTTTAGCTAGTATCTTATTAATAGCTGTTGTTTTTATTCAAAACCCTAAAGGTGGTGGTTTAAGCACTGACTTTGGTTCTGCTCACCAATTAGGTGGTGTTAAAAAAACAAATGATTTTATTGATAAAGCAACTTGGTCTTTAGCAGGTACAATTATGGTTTGTAGCATTGTATTATCAGTAATGTTGAAACCAGCTGAAATTAAACAACCAACACAAGAGAAACAGGAGCAAGGTCAAGGTGGTCAACAACCAGCTGGACAAGGACAACAAGCTCCTCAAAAATAATTTAGTAGAAACTAAATATATAAATGTCAGTCTGTCATAGGCTGACATTTTTTTTTGAATAAACTTTTAGAAAACAGTAAAGATTGTCACCTGTAATAAATAAAATTCTTGTGAAATCTGTTAAAATGACACTATACGCTCATTGGCATAAAATTGGGGTATTTGTCAGCGTTAATTTAAATTAAATTATAAAAAATATGTCTACATCGTTTAAACCATTAGCGGATAGAGTTCTTATCGAACCAACGCCAGTTGAGCAAAAAACTGCAAGTGGAATTATCATTCCGGATTCAGCAAAAGAAAAACCATTACAAGGAACTGTTATTGCTGCAGGAAACGGTAAAACAGATGAGCCAATGACAGTAAAAGTTGGTGATACCGTTCTTTTTGGACAATATTCAGGTACAGAAATTAAGTTAGATGGTAAAAGTTATTTAATCATGCGTGAGGCTGATATTTACGGGATTTTTTAATTAATTACTTCAAAAAATAACATTAGAAAAAATGGCAAAAGAAATTTATTTCGACGTAGAAGCTCGTGAAAAGCTTAAAAAAGGTGTTGATGCTTTAGCAAATGCTGTTAAAGTTACTTTAGGACCAAAAGGAAGAAACGTAGTTATCGGAAAAAAATTCGGTGCACCACACGTGACTAAAGATGGTGTTTCAGTTGCAAAAGAAATCGAATTGCTTGATCCTATTGAAAATATGGGTGCGCAAATGGTGAAAGAAGTTGCCTCTAAAACAGCAGATATCGCAGGTGATGGAACAACAACAGCTACAGTTTTAGCGCAAGCTATTATTGGTGCAGGAATGAAAAACGTTGCTGCTGGAGCAAATCCAATGGACTTAAAAAGAGGAATTGACAAAGCGGTGATCGAAGTAGTAAAACACTTGAAAGACATCTCAAAAGAAGTTGGTTCTGACAATGATAAAATCAAACAAATTGCAACTATTTCAGCTAACAATGACGAGAAAATCGGTTCATTAATCGCTGAAGCAATGAAAGTTGTAGGAAATGATGGTGTAATCACTGTTGAAGAAGCAAAAGGAACTGAAACTGAAGTGAAAACAGTGGAAGGTATGCAATTTGATCGTGGATATTTATCTCCATACTTTGTTACAAATACAGAGAAAATGATCGTTGAAATGGAAAACCCTTTCATTTTGATATACGAGAAAAAAATCTCTAACATGAAAGAATTGCTTCCAATTTTAGAGCCTTGTGTTCAAGCTGGAAAAGCATTATTAATCATTGCTGAAGATGTTGATAGTGAAGCTTTAGCTACATTGGTTGTTAACAGAATTAGAGGTTCTTTGAAAATTGCTGCAGTGAAAGCGCCAGGATTTGGTGACAGAAGAAAAGCAATGTTAGAAGACATAGCAATCTTAACAGGTGCACAAGTAATTTCTGAAGAAAGAGGATTTACTTTGGAAAATGCTACTATGGACATGCTTGGTCATGCTGAAAAAATTGAAATCGATAAAGACAATACTACGATTATCAATGGTTCAGGTGTGAAAGAAGATATTCAATCAAGAGTTGGACAAATTAGAGCTCAAATTGAATCTACAACTTCAGATTACGATCGTGAAAAATTACAAGAACGTTTAGCTAAATTAGCTGGTGGTGTTGCTGTTCTTTACGTTGGTGCTGCTACAGAAGTAGAGATGAAAGAGAAAAAAGATAGAGTTGACGATGCTTTAGCTGCAACAAGAGCTGCAGTTGAAGAAGGAATTATACCTGGTGGTGGTGTTGCCTTGATTCGTTGTATCGATGCTTTAGAGAACTTAAAAGGAATTAACGAAGACGAAAATACAGGTATTGCAATTATTCGTCGTGCGATTGAAGAACCATTACGACAAATCATCGCGAATGCAGGTGAAGAAGGTGCGGTTATCGTTCGTAAAGTTCGTGAAGGAAAAGATGATTTCGGATTTAACGCTAGAACTGAAGTTTTCGAAAACTTATATGCTGCTGGTGTAATTGATCCAACTAAAGTAACACGTATTGCGATCGAAAATGCTGCTTCTATTGCTTCAATGCTTTTAACAACAGAATGTGTTATCGCTGATGCTCCTGAGGAAAACGGTCCAGCAATGGGTGGTATGCCAGGTGGAATGCCAGGGATGATGTAATATAGAAATTAGAGTTTTAGAAGTTAGAAATTAGATTTTTTAACTTCTATAAACTCTAAAATTTTACAAGGAACCTTCGGGTTCCTTTTTTCGGACCGCCTTCCCGATTTAACTCGGATAGAACGGAACGTTTATATATAAGAAAGGTCAGATAAAATCTGACCTTTTGTTGTTTTTTATATTTCCTCCTTCGAGGAGCTTGTCCCGATTTTATTTCGGGAAGGATTAAGGAGGGTGCTATTTAGAATCTACAAAGAAAACTTTAATTAAATCTTTTTAATAACCTCCAATGCATTTTGAACATGTTTCGCAAAGTTCAATTGAGAATTAAAAACATCTTGAACGATCCCTTCTCTATCTACGATAAACGTTACTCGTCCCGGAACAAGACCAAATAAATCTGGCTTAATTCCAAATGCTGTTCTTAAATTATTCCCTTCATCTGCCAACAAGATGAAATTCAATTTATTTCGCTGAACAAAACTTGATTTTGAATCCACATCTCCTTGAGAAATCCCGATGACTTCACAATCATAATCTTTAAAGTCAGCATAAGCATCTGTGAAGGCACACGCTTCTTTTGTACAACCATAAGATTCATCTTTCGGATAAAAAAACAAGACTAATTTTTTTCCTAAAAATTCTGTATTTGTTCGTTCAATTCCGTTTTGATCTTTTAATTTAAAATCGACTATTATATCTCCTTTTTTAATCATTTCTTTACTATTTAATAAATTATTGAGAAATTAGTTCAATGCTGATTTAAACAAATTCAACGTGTATTCTCTTGCTTCTTTATGATCTACAATTGGAGAAGGATAGACTGATGTTCCAAATTCTTTTACCCATTGTTTGATATACTTTAAATCCTTATCAAATTTCTCTTGTTGACTTGTTGGATTAAAAATTCGAAAGTATGGAACAGCATCACAACCTGAACTTGCTGCCCATTGCCAACCTCCTATATTACTTGCTTGTTCGTAATCCATTAACTTTTGAGCAAAATAAGCTTCTCCCCATCTCCAATCAATCGATAAATGTTTCGTTAGAAAACTTGCAACAACCATACGCACTCTGTTGTGCATAAATCCTGTTTCATTTAACTCTCGCATTCCTGCATCAACAATTGGATAACCTGTTTTACCTTCGCACCAGGCATTGAATTTTACCTCATCTTTTTTCCAAATAACATTATCGTATTGCTTTTTAAAAGATTTGGAAACCGATTCTGGAAAATGATACAATATCATTTGGTAAAACTCTCTCCAAATTAACTCATTCAAATACGTCTCATTGATTTCTCTAACTGTTCTAGCTAATTCACGTATACTGATCGTTCCAAAGCGTAAATGAACACTTAAACGCGTCGTTTTATTTAACGCAGGATAATCTCTATTTAGATGATATTCTTTTACAAAATCTAAATTCACAATTTCTGAAGGAAAAGGGAATTTAATATTCTCTAAAAAACCAAGTTCTGATAACGAAATCAAATTAGAAACCTTGCCAGATTTCTCTAAATGGTTAATGTATTTTTCTACTGGATAAGACTTTAAATAAAAATCATTTAATTTTTCTTTCCACTTTCTAGAATAAGGCGTAAAAACAGTATACGGCAATCCATCTTGTTTGATAACTTCTGCTTTTTCAAAAATAACTTGATCCTTACTCCCAATAAATTCAACTCCTACTCCACTTAGAGTTTCAAAAATCTTTTTATCTCTTTCAATCGCTGAAGGTTCATAGTCTCTATTTGTATAAACTTTATCTACTTTTAAATCTGAAACAATTTGTGGAATTAAATCAATTGGATTACCAAAATAGACCAATAAATCAGCACCTAAATCATTATACGACTTCTTCAGTTTTGCAATGTATTGATAAATAAAAATGACACGTTGATCATCGTTTGGTAATTGGGATAAAATCGTTGAATCAAAAATAAAAACTGGCTGAACTGAATCACAATTCTTCAACGCGGTGAATAAACCTGCATTGTCATTTATTCTTAAATCTCTTCTATGCCAAAAGATTGATTTTATACTAACCATTTTTTTTAATTTAGTTGAAAGTTGATAGTTTATAATTAAAAGTTTGTACTGTTAACTATCAACTGTTAACCATTAACTATAATCTAATTTCCGGAGTATTCAAAAATATTATTTTCAGTTTCCCAAATACGAACTGTTAAACCGTATTTTGAATCGATTTTTTCTCTCAATATGTTCCAAAAAACAACTGTAATATTTTCAGCAGTTGGAATGACACCTTCGAATTCTTTGCAATCTAAATTTAAATTACGATGATCAAATCGATGTAAAATCTCTTTGTACAAAATATCTTTTAGAATCTTTAAATCAATAACATATCCTGTTTCTGGATCAATTGGTCCATCTAACCATGTTTCGATAGTATAATTATGTCCATGAAAATTCGGATTACTACATTTTCCAAAAACTTCTAAATTTTTCTCATCTGACCAATCAGGTCTGTATAATCGATGTGCTGCATTCAAAGATACTCTTCTACAAACTTTCATTTTATAATGCTTTTGATAATTGATCTATATGTTTTTCTAATATCACTTTAAACCAATAAGTAAACTCCTCTGGTTGTGATTTGATATCAGCTATAATTTTCTCAAGTGATTCCCATTTAAACTCAGACGCTTCTTCTAGATTTAAAATCGGTTGACCATCAAAACGTCCAATTACAACATGATCTAATTCATGTTCAACTAATTCGTTTTCAAGTGCTACATCATAAATAAAAGAAAATGCACTTTTCATTTCACAATCAAAGCCCATTTCTTCTTTTAATCTTCGGTGAGCTGCTTCTATAATTGATTCACCTGGCATAGGGTGACTACAACACGTATTCGTCCATAAACCTTCAGAATGGTATTTTCCCATTGCTCGTTTGTGAATCAATAATTCATTATTAGAATTAAAGACAAAAATTGAAAAAGCTCTATGAAGTAAACCTTTTTGGTGAGCTTCCAACTTTTCCATCGAACCAATAACATTGTCGTCTTGATCAACTAAGACTACTTCAATTTTGTCTAACATTTAAATATTTTTATTAAACATAAAGTTACAATATATTTTAAACTTAATCCTCATTTCAAAAAAAAAGCAACGAAAAATCGTTGCTTTTCAAAATTTTATATTTCTATTAATCTCTACTTCCTAATAATCTTAATAGAGAAAGGAAAAGATTTACGAATAAAATATACAATTGCATTCCACCAACTAAAGCTAATTTGTTTCTATCGATTCCAGACAATGAACTGTCTTTAGAAACATTTTTCAATTGTTGCATGTAGTATGCTGTTAATCCAGTGAATACAAATACACCAATAACAGCTATAATGAATCCCATCATATCACTTTTCATGAAAATATTCACGATACCAGCTATAAAAATTCCGATGAATGCCATATATAACAAACTTCCCATTTTAGTTAAATCTGTTTTAGTTGTATAACCTAAAATAGCCATTCCTGCGAAAGCTCCTGCTGTCACAAAAAATGTTGAAGCGATTGCTGCTCCTGAGTAAACTAAGAAGATTACTCCTAAACTCACACCCATTAATGCTGAATAAGCAATAAACAATGCTAAAAGCGCACCTAAAGACATTCTTTGGTAAGCTGTTTGAATGATTAAGCCTAATCCTACTGGCGCAAATGCACACACATAAAATAATGGTGAAATACCACCTTCAGAAGTCATAAAGTATTTTAGGAAAAACTCTGGAGTTCCACATACGTATGCTAATAAACCAGAAATACCTAATGCTGCAAACATATAAGAATATACGTTTTTGAAAAATTCTCTTGAGATTTCTTTCGTAAATCCTTCGTGCTCTTGATCTAAAATATTGTTCATAATTCTAAATTTTAAGTTAATGTAATTTTGCTTGAACTAAATTAATAAATTCTTTTCTAGTTGAATCATTTTTTAAAAACAACCCTGTAAACGCACTCGTAGTTGTTGAAGAATTTTGTTTTTGAACACCTCTCATTGCCATACACATATGAGAACATTCAATAACAACTGCAACCCCTTTTGGATTTAATGTCCTTTGCACACAATCTCTAATTTCAATTGTCAAACGCTCTTGAACTTGTAATCTTCTTGAGTATGCATCTACAATTCTAGGTAACTTGCTCAAACCAACTATTTTTCCATCTGGAATATATGCGATATGCGCTTTACCAAAAAACGGTAACATGTGGTGTTCACACATTGAATACACTTCAATATCTTTCACAATCACCATTTCTGAATATTCCTCATGAAAAATTGCTTTTTGCATAATTTCATCCGGATTCAAATCGTAACCATGTGTTAAATATTGCATTGCTTTCGCCATACGCTCAGGTGTTTTTAATAAACCTTCACGATTCGGATCTTCGCCAATTTGAGTTAACACTTCATGGTAATGAGCTGCTAATTTTTCTGTTGTTTCTAATTTATAAATTTTGTCTTCCACTAGTTGGATTTATTTTAAATAAAAATACGAGATTCTAATGAGATTGTTCTAATCTGAATGTTAAATAAATTTAAAATGGTTCTCTCCCACCAAAATACTCAACGTAATTATTTTCAGTTTCAACCAATTTAATTTTCACTAACTCTCCACCTGCTTTTGAAATAGGCTCTAAAATTTGTTCCCAAATCTTTATAACCACGTTTTCAGTAGAGGCTAATAAACCTTTTAAAAATGGAACGTCTAAGTTTAAGTTTTTGTGATCTAATGGTTCAACAACGTATTCTTTAATAATATCACTCAAATCTTTCAAGTTAATTACAAAACCTGTATCTTCATTCGGAGCACCCTTCACTGTAACATATATCGTAAAGTTATGACCGTGCCAATTGTGATTACTACACCTTCCAAATACCTCAATATTTTTCTCTTCTGACCATTTTTCTTGCCACAATTTATGTGCAGCATTAAATGTCTCTCTTCTTGTTATGTAAACTGTACTCACGCTCAAATTTTTATGAATTGGCAAATTTAGACAAAAAATAACAATTAACAATTGGAGTTCTTTAATTCAAATTGCTAAATCTTGTAGTAATTGAAGAGGTTACTTCTCAATAAAATCCTACCTTTACGACATGGAAGAGCGTTTAGACAAGATATTAGTTCAAAGAAACTTGGTAAGTTCAAGAGTAAGAGCCGAGCAAGTAATCCAAGAAATTGGCGTTAAAGTAAATGGAAAATTGATTCAGAAAAGTGGAAAAAAATTCCCTTTAGATTGTAAAATCGAATTGGTTGCTGAAGAAATTCCTTATGTTTCTATGGATGCTTTAAAGTTGGAAGAAGCTTTTAACAAATGGAAAATTGAGATTGAAAACGGAATCTTTTTAGACGTTGGATGTTCAACTGGAGGCTTTACTGAATTTCTATTAAGTCAAAACGCATCAAAAGTTTTTGCTACTGATACTTCTAAAAATGCTTTACATACAAAAATTCAAGAAAATTCATCAGTAGTTGATTTAACAGGCGGACCGATTCGAGAAATAACAAAGAAGTCGGTAACAGATGAATTAGATGGTTGTGTGATTAATGCACCTTTCTTAGCAATGGAAAAAGTATTTCCTTTTATCCATGGATTTGTGAAAGAAAATGGATTCGTTATTGCACTTTTAAAACCAACTTTCGAAGCAGAAAAAGATTTCTTAAAACATGATGGAACTTTAAAAAACAATAAAGCTTTTCCAATTATTATCGATAACATTAAGAAAATAGGCAAATTAAACAACTTAGAATTTATTGAATCTATTCAATCCCCAATTTTAGGAAATAATGGTCAACCAGAATTAATTGCATATTTCAGAAAAAAAACTACTGTTTAGAATTAATATAAATAAGGGAATTGTTATCTTTGTACTAGATGATTATGGAAGGACAAAAAAAACATTTCAACGTTCGTGAAATTCGTGAGCAATTTCCAGCACTTCGCCGTTTAATTTATGGTAAAAATTTAATTTACTTTGACAACGGAGCGACGTCTCAAAAACCTCAAATGGTTTTGGATGCGATAAATATGTATTACTCAAAAGATAATGCAAATATCCATCGAGGCGTTCATTACATGAGTCAAAAAGCAACGACTGGATTTGAAGACGCTCGTCAGATTATTCAAAAATACATCAATGCTAATAAATCAGAAGAAATTATTTTTACTAAAGGAACAACTGATAGTATCAATTTAGTAGCTTTTTCTTTTGGACAATTATTAAACGCTGGAGATGAAGTAATTATTTCAGCAATGGAACATCACTCAAACATCGTTCCATGGCAAATGATGTGCGAACGTAGAGGTTGTATTTTGAAAATTGCTCCAATCAACAAAAAAGGAGAATTAATAATGGCTGATTATGAAGCATTATTAAATTCAAAAACAAAACTTGTCTCTATTACTCATATTTCAAATACTTTAGGAACAATAAATCCTATTAAAGAAATTACACAAAAAGCACATGCCGTTGGAGCGAAAGTCTTAATTGATGGCGCTCAAAGTATCCAACACATGAAAATTGATGTGAAAGATATCGATTGTGATTTCTTTGCTTTTTCTAGTCATAAGGTATTTGGTCCAACTGGAGTTGGTGTACTTTATGGAAAAGAAGCAATCTTAGAAAAAATGCCTCCTTATCAAGGTGGTGGAGATATGATTGCAAAAGTTACTTTTGAAAAAACGACATATAACGAATTACCTTTCAAATTTGAAGCTGGAACACCACACATTGCTGGGGTAATTTGTCTTGGAAAAGCAATTGAATTTTTATCTCAATTTGACATTGAAGCAATCCAAAAGCATGAACATGATTTAATGGAATATGCACAAGACATGCTTTCAACTTTTGAAGGAGTAAATATTATTGGAGAAGCAAAAAAGAAAACAAGTGTGGTTTCATTTACAGTTGATGGAATTCATCCTTTTGATATTGGAACTTTATTAGACAAACAAGGAATTGCTGTTAGAACAGGCCATCATTGTACACAACCATTAATGGACTTCTATAAAATCCCAGGAACGATTAGAGCTTCTTTTGCTTTCTACAATACAAAAGAAGAAATTGATACATTCATTGAGGCCGTTGAAAAAAGCATCAATATGTTAAAATAATTATGACATTAAACGAAAAACAAAACGAAATCATTGATGACTTTTCTCTTTTCGAGGATTGGATGCAAAAATATGAGTACATTATTGAACTAGGAAAAGACTTGCCATTAATTGAAGACTCTAAGAAAACAGAAGATAGATTAATTGATGGTTGTCAATCTAAAGTTTGGTTAGACTCAACAGTAATAGATGGAAAAATGAGTTTATCTGCTGATTCGGACGCTATTATTACCAAAGGAATTATTGGCTTATTGATTCGTGTTTTAAACAATGAATCTCCTGAAGATGTTGCTAAAGCAGATTTATTTTTCATTAAAGAAATTGGTTTACAAGAACATTTATCTCCTACTCGTGCAAATGGGTTATTGAGTATGGTCAAAAAAATAAAAATGAATGCATTAACGGCTTTGAGTCGTTAAGTATTTGAAAAAATAACATTATGGAATTAGAAAACACCATTGTTGAAGTTTTAAAAACAATTTACGATCCCGAAATACCTGTTGACATTTATGAATTAGGATTAATCTATGAAGTAAAAATCGATAAGGATAATAATGTTGAAATCGATATGACTTTGACTTCACCAAACTGTCCTGTAGCTGAAACAATGCCAAAAGAAGTTGAGGAAAAAGTCGCTTTAATTGAAACGGTAAAATCTGCAAAAGTAAATATCGTTTTTGACCCTACTTGGGATAAAGACATGATGAGCGAAGAGGCGAAATTAGAATTAGGATTTCTTTAAATTATTACACAAATAAATATGAGAAGAGTTGTTATTACAGGTATTGGGGCTTTAACGCCTATCGGGAATAATTTATCTGATTATTGGAATGGTTTAAAAGAAGGTAAAAGTGGAGCAGCTCCAATTACCAAATTTGATACTTCAAAATTCAAAACATCATTTGCTTGTGAACTAAAAGACTTTGACCCAAAAGCACATTTTGACGTTAAAGAATTAAGAAAATATGATCCATTCTCTCAATATGCTTTAGTAGCGGTTGCAGAAGCAGTAAAACATGGTGAAATTGATTTCGACAAACTAAATAAAGATAGAATTGGGGTTATTTGGGGTTCTGGAAACGGAGGCATTCAAACTTTTCAAGACCAAATGAAAGAATATTGCGAAGGAGATGGAACACCTCGTTTCACACCTTTTTTTATTCCTCGAATTTTAGTTGACATTGCATCTGGAATTATTTCAATTAAATATGGCTTAAGAGGTGTGAATTTCTGTCCTGTTTCAGCTTGCGCAACTTCAAATACTGCAATCATTGAAGCTTTTAACTACATAAAATGGGATAAAGCAGATATGGTAATTACTGGTGGATCTGAAGCTGCAATCAATGAATCAGCAATTGGAGGATTCTCTTCTGCAAAAGCATTATCAACTCGAAATGATTCTCCTGAAACAGCATCAAGACCATTTGATGTATCAAGAGACGGTTTTGTGATGGGCGAAGGTGCAGGTGCAATGATTTTAGAAGAATACGAACATGCTATCGCTCGAGGAGCAAAAATTTACGGTGAAGTTGTTGGAGCTGGAATGGCTGCTGATGCTTACCATCTAACAGGAACACATCCTGAAGGTGATGGAGCTGTTTTAGGAATGAAAGAAGCTTTAAGAGAAGCAGGAATTTCAGCAGATGAAATTGATTACGTAAACATGCACGCAACTTCAACACCTCAAGGTGATAATTCTGAATTAATAGCTGCAAAGCGAGTTTTTGGGGATCGAAATGAATTAGCAATTTCTGCAACGAAATCAATGACTGGACATTTATTAGGAGCTGCTGGAGCGATTGAAGCAATTGCTTGCGTCATGGCACTTCAAGAAGATCTTGTTCCACCAACAATAAACACCAAAGAAATTGAACCTGATTTTGCAGGAGTTTATACCTTCCCTTTAAACAAACCGCTACCAAAAAAATTAAATTACGCTATGAGTAATACATTTGGTTTTGGAGGTCATATCGCTTCGGTGATATTTAAGAAATTTGAGAAATAAAAAAATGCCCTGAACAGAGGGCATTTTTTTTGATACATATTCTCAAAACCCATGCAAAAACAATTCAATCCAAAATCATTTTTAAAAAAATATAAAATTAATATCTATAATATTAAAAATAAAGAGATTAAAACAAATAAAAAAACCTTTGAAATATTACAAAATTAAGCCAAATCTAATTCAGAAAACCAAAATCCTTTCGTTTTTATTTCACTTTCTGAAGAACAAACACTGTCCGTTACTTTAATTTCCAATGGACGATAAATCTTTTCTTTTATTTCAATTTTTATTAGGTTTTTGAAAATTGGTCCCTCATAACAATAAGTGTGATATTCTCCATTTTCTCCACAAGGATCTACATTTTCAGGTAACTCATTTATAAAGTTTTCATCTATTTCTTTTCCAACCCAAGCATCATTAAAAAAAGCATCATTTACACAACATGTTACTGTTTTAAAACCTTTCTCTATAAAGTCTTTAATTAAAAATTTTGTGTCAATATTCCAAATAGGGAATTCAGCTTTCATTCCAACTTTTGCCATATTTAATTCACGATACTCTCTTAAATCTTCAAGGAAAATATCACCAAACAAAACAGTTTCAATTCCTTCACTTTTTGCTTTTAGCAACATCTCAGACATTTGCTTTTCATATTCTTCGTTAGTCCCCTGACCTACCCAAACTTTTAATTGAGGAATACCTATTGATTCAGATTGAGCATCTAATAACTCTTCTTTTACACCGTGCATTGAAATTCGTTTGAACTCAGAATTTAGAGTCGTTAATAAATATACAACTTCATATTGGTCATCATTCAATACCTTATTTAAACAGTAAGAAGAATCTTTCCCTCCGCTCCAACTAAAAATCACTCTTTTTCTCATGATACAAATATATTTAAAGTTTTTACGTTAAATAATCAAACGTTTATAGTTAAGTTTACATTATTCACAATGTCATTAATTATTAGATTATGAAATCAACATCAATCATATTATTCAGTTTTTTATTTCTAGTATTTGGTTTATCTATTAATAGTTGCAAGAAAAATGGAAGCTGCAAACAAAAAAATGTAAGTACAAATTCAGAGGACAGTCATAATTCTGGGAAAAATTGTATGCAGTGCCACACAAGTGGTGGTGAAGGCGAAGGTTGTTTTAATGCTGCTGGATCGATGTTTTCAAGCACTGGTTCTCCATTACCAGGCGGTACTGTTCAATTCTATACTTCTCCAAATGGTGGTGGAACATTAAAATACACAGTCAAAGTAGATCAATCTGGAAATTTTTACACAACAGACAATATGACGTTGACAGGTTTATATCCTGTTGCAGTAGGTCCAAATGGAACTTCAAAATATATGGGGAGCTCAATTTCTTCTGGTGCGTGTAATTCTTGTCATGGAGTTACTACAGGAAAAATATGGTCTTATTAGCTTATTATTTTTGGGAAAATCTTTTAACAATTAAAAGAGGATAATAATTAATAATAAAAACAATTCATTTGACTTCTTAAGGTAACTTTGAAATAAAATTGCTTGCAATAGAAATCATGAAGAGTTTTAGTATCTTTTTTATTACGTTTATTTTATTTTCATTTAGCTTATTTATTAATAGCTGCAAGAAGAACAAAGATAAAAACTGTAAAATTTACAATGTAAGTTCGAGCTCTAAGTCAAGCCACAACAATGGTCAAAACTGTATCGAATGCCATACATACGGAGGGAAAGGCGAAGGTTGTTTCAATGTTGCTGGTTCTATGTATAACTCAATCGATAAAACTCCAATGAAAAGTGGATATATCAATTTACATACACAAGCTAACGGAAAAGGTACATTAAAAGCAAAAATAAACGTGGACCAATCAGGTAATTTTTATAGCTCAGACATTGGTGACGTAAGCGGACTTTTTGTTTCCATTACAGGCACAAAAGGAGAAGTAAGATATATGTCACAACCTCTAACAACTGGAGCTTGCACTTCATGCCATGGAAATTCTACCGCGATAATTACCGCAAATTAATTCAACTCTGCCTCTAAGTATTTAGCAGTATAAGATGTTTTTTTAGCCTTTTTTACAATTTCTTCAGGTGTACCTTGACAAACTAACGTTCCACCTCCTTTACCTCCTTCTGGACCAATATCAATAATATAATCGGATACTTTGATAATATCTAAATTGTGTTCAATCACTAATACAGAGTTCCCTTCATCAACAAGCCTTTGAAGTACCGTTAGCAACATATTAATATCTTCAAAATGTAAACCTGTAGAAGGCTCATCTAAAATATAGATTGTTTTCCCTGTGCTTCTTTTAGAAAGTTCAGTAGCCAATTTAATTCGTTGCGCCTCACCACCAGATAATGTTGTTGAAGATTGGCCTAATTTTACATAACCTAAACCTACAGAAACTAAAGTATCTAAAACCCTATGGATTTTCGGAACTTTCTCAAAGAAAACAGCAGCATCTGAAATCGTCATATCCAAAACATCACTTATTGATTTCCCTTTATAACGAACCTCAAGTGTCTCTCTGTTATATCGCTTTCCATTACATCCTTCACACTCTACATAAACGTCTGGTAAGAAATTCATTTCAATGATTTTCAAACCACCTCCACCACAAGTTTCACATCTCCCACCTTTTACATTGAAAGAAAATCTACCTGGTTTATAACCTCTAATTTGTGCTTCTGGTAGAATCGAAAACAATGTTCTTATTTCAGAAAAAACATTTGTGTAAGTCGCTGGATTAGAGCGTGGAGTTCTACCAATAGGACTTTGATCAATTTCTATTACTTTATCTAAATACTCTAAACCTGCAATTTTCTTATAAGGCAATGGTTTTTTTACTCCATTATAAAAATGTTGCAATAAAATTGGATACAAAGTTTGATTAATCAATGAAGATTTACCGCTTCCTGAAACACCTGTAACGCAACAAAGCGTATTCAAAGGGATTTTTAAATTGACATTTTTTAAATTATGGCCTGTTGCTCCAGTTAACTCAAGAAAATTTCCATTCCCTTTTCTTCTAACTTTAGGAATCTCTATTGATTTCTCTCCTTTTAAATATTTTGTCGTAAGTGAATCAACACTTGTTAAATCTTCATAAGTTGCGGCATTTACAATATAACCGCCATGAACTCCTGCTCCAGGACCAATATCAACTACAAAATCAGCTGCTTCAATCATTTCTTTATCGTGTTCAACCACAATAACTGAATTACCCGTATCTCTAAGTTTTTTTAAAGAATTAATTAATCTTGTATTATCTCTTTGATGCAATCCAATACTTGGTTCATCTAAAACATACAAAACATTCATTAATTCAGTTCCTATCTGCGTTGCTAATCGAATTCGTTGAGCCTCTCCTCCAGATAATGTTTTAGCCGAACGATGTAAAGTTAGATAGTCTAATCCTACATCTAAAATAAATGATAATCTAGTATTTATTTCCTTTAAGATCCCTGTTCCTATTTGAAGTTGAGCCGAATTTAACTTAGCTTCTAATTGATCAAACCATAGTTTTAAATCACTCAAATCCATTTGAGCTAAATCACCAATATGTTTTTCGTCAATTTTAAAATAATGCGCTTCTTTTCGTAATCGTGTTCCTTCACAAGTTGGACAACATTTCTTATTCATGAAACTCATTGCCCAACGTTGAATTGATGCAGAACTTTCCTCTGAATGACGTGAAATAAAAGCGATAATCCCTTCAAAAATAACTTGATTACTCTTTTTTGAACGCTCTAAATCTTCATTTCCATAAAGGATTACATTCATTACGTCTTCGGAAATCTCTTCCAATGGAGTTGTAATTGAAAAACCTTCATTTGAAAGATACGATTCTAATTTATCGTAAATCCAACCGTTTTTATATTCTCCCAAAGGAGCTAAACCACCTTTTTTAATAGATAATTTAGGATTTGGAATTATTTTATCAATGTCGGCTTCTGAAACTTCACCTAACCCACTGCAAGTTTGGCAAGCACCATAAGGCGAATTAAATGAGAACAAACTAGGTTCTGGCTCAGGATAACTGATTCCTGAAGTTGGACACATTAACAATCTACTAAAATGACGCACTTCGTTTGACTCAAAACCCATCACCATCATCGATTTGCCTCCATGCTTCATAGCGGTTACGACAGAATCATAAATTCTTTTTCGATCTTCTTTGTTAATTTGAATTCGATCAATAACTAATTCAATATCATGAATTTTATAACGATCTAATTTCATTCCGTTCTCAATATCCAAAACCTCACCATCCACTCTAACTTTAGTGAAACCTTGCTTTTGAATTTGAGCAAATAACTCTCTATAATGACCTTTACGACCTTTAATTTTAGGCGCTAATAAAATAACTTTTTTACCTTCAAATTTCTCTATAATTAAATCAACAATTTGATCATCTGAATACTTCACCATTTCCTCATTAGAAATGTATGAATAAGCTATTCCTACTCGAGCAAATAATAACCTTAAAAAATCATAAACTTCAGTGATTGTTCCAACAGTTGACCTTGGACTTCTTGAAACTGTTTTTTGTTCGATTGCAATCACAGGACTTAATCCATCTATCTTATCAACGTCCGGTCTTTCTAATCCACCTAAAAATTGACGTGCATATGCAGAAAATGTTTCAATATATCTTCTCTGACCTTCTGCAAAAATAGTATCAAATGCTAAAGAAGATTTCCCGCTTCCACTTAAACCTGTAAAAACAACTAACTTATTTCTAGGTATTTTTAGATCAACATTTTTTAAATTATGTTCTCTAGCTCCAAAAACTTCAATTGCTCCGAATTCAAATAAATCAGTTTTTTTTGACATTAATTATATGCTTTATAAGGCTTTAAATTTTCTGAAGGTGAAGGTAGTAAAAGTTTATAGTGTTTCTTTTTAATCGTTAACTTATTTCCTTTTATCCACGGATTTAATTTTGTCACTATCTTAAAATTGAACCCTTTAGAAATGGCCCATTCAGCTATGTTTGGTATTGATTCAGCTACAATAATACTTTTTGTTTTATAGGGTTCATATAATTCCATATGATCAATATCAAATCCATAATCTTTAGGATTTTCCATAATCAACTTCATTGCTAAAATTCTAAAAGTATACCTTGCGGTTTCACTATTCATATCTGTATCAAAATAGTGACTAGTTCCTTGCCATCTCATATCACTTCTCACCCCGCCAATACCTCTATTGTATGATGCAGCAGTTAACAACCAATCTTTCAAAGTATCTTGTGCATGTCTCAAATATCCACATGCAGCATACGTGCTTTTTTCAATATTTAATCGTTCGTCTACCTCATCCGACATTTCCAAATCAAATTCTTCAGCAGTAAATGGCATAAATTGCCAAAAACCTTGAGCTCCAACTGGGCTTACAGCTTGATTCAAGCTACTTTCAATACATGCTAAATATTTAAAATCAGTAGGTATATTTTCTTTTTTAAGGATCTGTTCTATTTGAGGAAAAAATCTATGAGCTCGCTTCATTATCCCTATTGTAGCGCTATGATAATAAGCATTTAATAAAACTTCTTTTTCTAAACGTTCTCTTATATCCTCATCTTTTAAATAAATCTTTTCTCCACAAAAAGTCATTTCTTGTGGTAAAACTGGAATAGAAAACAATGGGGTTGATGCACTTTTTATAACATCATCTTGAGAATTCCTTAATGGTTGATTTTCTGAACATGAATAAAGAAGAAAACCTAGCAAAAAAAAAGGAATTATTATTTGCTTTAATTTCATGAAATTATCTTTTATCGGATACTTGGTGGTTAATCGTATTTCGATACAATAG